>NZ_WRFL01000093.1:0-7017 GCF_009778815.1 Candidatus Bathycorpusculum sp. | reverse complement strand
CGTAGACAGCAAGAAGCTTTTAGTCGTGCTTGCAATCTAAATATCAAACGATTATGCTACCTAAACTATCTAGAAGACATTAACGCAAGGGAAAGCTGGTACAAATAATATTGTCCCAAAGCCGCTGGGAACGTGTAAAGAAGAAACAACACATAAATTGTTAACTATGTGGTTTCCGTTGTGTTTTTTATAAGATGATTTAATAATTTAACCTGACATACTAACCGTATTTTATTAATTAGCGTACAAAGCGGGTATAGTATGAATAAAATTGACAAAAATTTCAGAGCATACGTTCAGAGGAAAATGTCTGGTTTTTCACGTAAGGAAATTTATCTTTTTGCTTGGTTGTGTGCTATACGAACTTTGCCATTTCTAGGTGTAACTGGAAATTTTGATTACTGGAAAGATACCAAAGAAGGAGATAAACGACAGAAGTATTTGCTTGCAATGTTGAAAACATTAGACTTCCTTTATGTCGTTTCCCATACTGATGCCCTTGATGTAGATGTTGATGCCCGTGCTGGTCCTCATTTATACGTTGGCGCTAACAACTTGCATTCTGAAACCTACAATATCTGCGATTATGACTACGACACCGCCCGTGCAGACGGCTTTGCAAATATTGTTGCTCGTTGTGCTGATACCTGCGAAGATAAAAATTATCAACGTAAGATAAAGGTCATTTACTATGCGGCTCGGGTTATCAATGATGCTGCTACCGTCATCGATGTCGACATTACTTCCGCTCGTGTCGCTATCGCTACTGCTGCCGCTCACGCAGTAAAGAACTTAGGAATCGATTTATCAGAAATCCTGATGAGCGATTTAGAGTCTATTCTTAGCAGGCACTACTATTTTCGAGGTGATATCTACGACAGCTGTATGGATGTATGGAATAAGTTTGAAAAAGCTTTACATGATTTAGGTTTTAAATATTGGGGAAACTGGTATAACCGTATAACTGCTAATGGATGTACGCTTGATAAGGTTGATTATGTAGAGCTTCAAAGTCGGCTTAGTGCGCCTGATGACGTTATCGCACGAGATGGAGTGGCAGGTATTAACCGTTATGTTTTAGAGTTGAAGACGTTAGGTGATAAACGGCTTAATGAGACACGTGTTATTATTTTAGGTGATAAAGGCTCGGGTAAAACGTCTCTTGCTCGTCGCCTGAAGAATCCGTTCGCTCTAATGACTAACGAATTTGAGAGCACAGAAGGTGTGGACCTCACTGATTGGTACATTCCAGATGTAACTGGACAGTTTGATAGGGGGGTTAATGTTCATGTTTGGGATTTTGCTGGACATGTCATAACTCATGCGGCTCATCCGTTCTTTATGTCTAAGCGTTGTCTGTACATATTGTTGATTGACGGGCGGACTGAGAGTGGTAACCGTATTGAGTATTGGTTGGAGCAAATACACAATCACGGTGGGTCGTCTCCTGTGCTAGTTCTTGTTAATGTTAGAGATGCGCACCGTGTAGATATAATCGAAAATACTTTAAGAAATGATTTTCCTTCGATTAACTTTAGAGGTTTTTATCAAGCTAATATAAGTATAACTGGCGAACTGAAAATTTTCCGTCAAGTTGTTATGACGCTTTTGCGAGATAATCCGCTTTGGAAGAACCAAAAAATATACGCTCCTGAATATAAGGTTAAGGAGATCCTATGGAAAAAATTTGTGAAAGATAAGTTAGATTACATCGACCGAAAAACTTTCACTGAAATTGCCGAAAAAAATGGGTTTCCAAAAAACAAACACGAGCAGTTGCTGGAGAAACTTCGTGACTTGGGTAGTTGTATATGGTTTGATGATAAGGAATTACATGAACAGGATACAATGGTGTTAAATCCCAGTTGGGTCAGCTATGGAATATACCGTTTAATCAACTGGGGATTAACTCATGAAAAAGACACACATGGTGTACTTTCTATTTCAAATTTTAATGCAGCATTTACAGGGAAAGATAAAAACAAATATGACGGAAAGGAACGTTTTCTATTCAAGTTAATGAAAGCGTGCAAGTTGGCTTTTTCCGAAAACTCCACAGAAATTTTTGTGCCGTTGTTACTTCAGACTGATCGTCCAAAGGACGGCATTCCCAAATTTATTTTTGGCACGCAATTACGGATGGAATGCCAAGCAAATCATACTTTGCCACCCTACACAGTGGCACGCCTAGCTGTAGTTCATTCGAAGGAATTGGTTATAGCTAACTCTTGGCGATTTGGCGCGGTGCTTAATTGGAAAACAGATACAATGGCTCTTGTGGAGGAGAGTGCATATAAGCGTTCGATAACTGTATACGTCAGTGGACCACATCAGACAGAGTACTTATCTGAACTTCGAGAGACTCTAAAACTCATTTTTAAAGAGGCTAATTGTAGTTTTCCTGAATTAACCTACGAAATGCTTTATCCAGTAGAACAACAGGGCACAGCTATAAAACCAATTTTGCCTGAAAAAGGTATTTTACTCTCTGAAAGAGAAATTGTAAATAATGTAAATTCCAAACGAAAATTAGCTATTGGTAGCCGTGGTAATCGTCAAAAGATTGATCTAAAACTAACAAAAGAAGCTTATGATCTGCCTTATGATCTTCAAAATGAAAATAACCTGAAAGAGTCTATCCCAAGACAAATAGGAATTAGCTTATTAAGTAATTTAATTTGGGTGCTTCTTGGAGTAATAGGTTTGGCACTATTAGTTGCAGTCGGTATACTACACATCGGTTGGGAAGAAATAATAAAATATCTTTTTGGTGTGTAGAACCACTTATTTGTCAATTAAAAATGTGTAGTAGTCAAAAGTAAAAGAAAACTACTGTGTACATAGCTGTGTGTCTTGTGTAAATTGTTTCTCGTTTGATAGTGTGTAATAGGGTAAACTGAATTTACACTGTTTTTTATCCTGAAAATTTAAAAAAATGGAAAATTAGCGAGAAGGAGCGAGTGTTATGGCGATATCGCCATGAACGGTGAGGTTCGAATCCCCCATACTCTGCAATTACACAGGGAGTTTAACCCACACCCAACGCATCTATACAAGAATTGCCCAAGTCACCAACCACACACCATACACCATTCAGACTATCAGACTTTCTAACTCACTAGCGGTGTTGCAAAAAATACACAGTTACTAAAAGTGATGCAGATACCCTACAGGTACATACAACCCAGAATTTTCTAAACGCACACCAGAAAACCAAAGAAAAAAGTTATGAGAAACAAAACAAAAAAAAGAAAAGCAATTCCAAGAACGTATTACTACGCATTCTTGAAACTAAGCTTGCCGTTGTTGACCGTTATCACGCTGTCTTTGCCCGAATTGTTCCAAAGCTGTTTAGTGGTCACGCTAGTCTCGCCAGTATCAGTTTTAATTATGATTGCCTTATCAACATCTTTGAACCAGTTCGCACCAACATACATCTCCACCGAAGAAGACAATCCGCACAAATCAAAAACAACCGTCTTATCCGGAGCAGCCAAAATGGCAATCATTTGCTCTTGCATCGGCCTTAATGTAAGTACACCATTAACGACTTCAAACGCTATTTCGACACCGTTTACGATTATAGTGTTGTCTGAAGGTAATTTCGGTATTACTTCAGTGCGTGTTTCACCGCAACGTCTACAGGTGTAAGACATCTCACCCTCAGTTTCATGAGTAGCAGGGATAGTAACTACGCCATCAGCCCAATCATGACCAAGAACAGAAATTATCTCAGTACGTAGCACTTTGCCACACAACTCACAGTAATAGGTCATCACACCAGCCGTTTCACAGTCAGCAGGAGTAGTGACTACGCCTTCACCTTCAGAGTGCCCAGTAGCCGGCACATAATCATCGTCTTTGGTTACACTGCAACGGGCACATTCATAAACAGTATAACCTTGCATCTCACAAGCCGAATCAACGACTTCTTTTACTTTCCAATCATGCCCAAGTACAAAGGTGTAATCACCCTCCTTGGTTTCACCACAATAGGAGCACTCATATACAGTATAGCCTTGTTCCTCACAAGTCGGCTCAACAACAGCCCTTATCACCCAAACATGTTCATGAATATTTACCATAACAGTGAAATCGGCAGTTTTTGTTTCACCATTTTCGGTATAACTGATTGTAACAGTCTGCATACCTACACTGTCAAGCACTGCACCATCCACGGGGTTTGTTGTATAGCTTGTAACTGGTCTTGTGTCACCGTTACTATATGTTGCCGTTACAATCATGCCAGAAAGATCAAGAACCTCGCCCTCGACATAAACTATTTTTGAGGGCATTGAAGTAATGGAAATGCTCTCCAGCACAACCTCAGAAGTTGCCATAAATCTCGCCACAAGTACCCTATTCGTTGTTACGGTAAAGCTGTATTCCACATCTCCATTAACTTTGATGTTAATTTCATACCATCCATCAAAACTGTAACCTATATCCGGTGTTGCTGTTAAAGTAGCAACACTGTTCGCATCAAATGTACCATCACCTGATACAGTACCACCTGTGTCTGCTGTGACAATAATCGTATATTGAACTGGGATTTCTGTTCCATCTTCTAACACTTCTGCAACTACATGACCGTCTTCATTTATAACAGATAGTTTCACATCTGCTACATCGACATCACGGACCGTTTGAACAGTTGAACTCAAAAGTTTGCCTGCAAATAAGTTCACTGTTTCAAATTCTTTCTGTACCAGCATCGCCCAAGTGTCAGGATCAGCGTAACCTATAACATAATTCATGACACCCGTATCAGTACCAACCATATTGAATACATATTCATCTTCAAAGGGTAGTATGAAGTGTTTTTCATCACCATTTAACCAAGTAAATACCCGGGTAGCAGTAATACTTTCATCAACAACGTCCCTAACTACTCGTCCAAGAAGTACACCAGAAGTACTATATACTTCAACATCAACTGGGCATCTTATAGAAACTATCATAACACGCCCCTGACTGATAGGCGTTTGTTCCAAAAGCAGAAAGGACATATAAGTTACGGGTGAATGTGCATACTTCCACTGAGCCCCTTGTAGTACAGATGCAGTAACTGGATTCGGTAAAACGACGCGAGACCTAGCCTCCATAACAGCTTTCAAATCTTTACCACTTGTCAACTCTGTAAATTTGTTATACATTCCAACGATGTTTTCCCGATGGAACCAACTGGTCGAACCAGGTTTCTCAAAAAAAGGCGGCACGAAGCAGACTAAGTCTTCTTCATTACATATATTAAAAATATTTTGGTACACTGCATCATTGGCTTTTTTCTCTAGAGAGTTTGGCGTTGCAAAACAATAGACAAAAACATCCCGCGGATCTACTCGGGATGATAATTCTACCCCAATAAGATTGCCAACGGCAGCACCTCTACTATGTCCAGTAACAAGGATTTGCACGCGTTGTGTAGAAACAAAATCAGTGTTGCTAAGATAAGCATTTAATTCATCGTTAAAAACACGATCAGCTGCTGACTTAAATCCTCTAGCAAGCAAATCAAGATTACTTTTCCATTCTGCATCGTCATGTGTTCCTCGCAATACAACTGCGACAACAGTTGTATCTTCATTAATTTTTTTGCTGGCTATAGCATATGCAACTCTATCCCTGTCATCGCCCTCGATAACGCGATAGTCTTTACGTATACTATCAGGATTAAATCCAAAAATTTTTAACGACCTTTCTACACGTGTTTCGTCATATGCTGCATTGGCAAGCACAAGCGATGCAACCGCTAAATCATTGTTGTATACCGTTGCACTTTTGCTAAAATAGCTATCACTCCAAGGGATACTCAATTGCACATCTGTTTCTAAACCAGACACAGCAGGCCAAGTAGAAACAGCAGGCACATCAGGTAAGCTAATGTGAAAATCTACGGTAACTCTTTCCACGCTATTTTCCATATTAAAACTTCGCAGATACGGATATCCGTCATTTATGTCAAAATCAAACGCCCAAACGTTTTCAAAATCCCAGCCAACAAAGGTAGTGAGTTGTATTAACTCTCTCTGCGTCCGAGCCATGTTCGCTCCACTTGCGGGATTGCTACCAACGCTCAATGTCGCCGTGCCAGTTAGGTGGTAGGAACTTGTTATTGCGCTACTAATAACCTCACCCGCAATGCCGCCGAAATAACTGTTGGCCAATACCATGCCTGTGTTGTAGCAGTTTGTTACCGCGCTACCAAATACATTTATGCCCGCAATGCCGCCGACTTGAGTTCTACCAGTCACAGTGCCTGTGTTGTAACAATTTATTATCGTACAATCAGTATTTGTTCCTGCAATACCGCCAACAGTCTTGTCGTTACCTGTCACTGCGCCTGTGTTGTAACAATTTGCTATCGAACCGCGACTACTATATCCCACAATGCCGCCGACGTCCCAACCACTGACCGTCACGCTCGTCACCGAGCCTGTGTTGTAACAATTTGCTATCGAACCGTCTATACTTATCCCCACAATACCACCAACTTGGGAACTGCCCAACACTTTACCTGTCTTGAAACAGTTTGTTATTGTACCAGTATTTCCTCCTGTAACACCGCCGACCCATTGTACCCCCCATATAGTGCCTGTGTTGTAACAGTTTGTTACCGCGCCGACATTATTTCCCGCAATGCCGCCGACACGATTATTGCCGTTGATATATGACACAATAACCCCTACATTTCGTATCGTTCCGATCGAGTTACCAAACAGCCCTTGATAGTCCCCAGTAGTGTCTATGTATAAACCTTGAATTAGATGATCATCACCGTTGTAGATTCCGGCGAAGGCATTTCCTAAAGCGCCTATTGGCACCCATTCATTTGCCAAACCGTTTACGCCTACAATATCGCCGTTTGCATCACTTAGAACCTGTATTCAATAAGTTTTTGAGAGTGTTCACTTATAGATAATTTTATGTGATGCTGTACATATATCGCCAAACAAGGTTAGTTCGTATGGTGCATTGCAAAAAATGTTTGTCTGAAAAAGTCGCCAAGGGCGGGTT
>NZ_WRFL01000092.1:0-7559 GCF_009778815.1 Candidatus Bathycorpusculum sp. | reverse complement strand
CCGAATTTCTGCTCAAATAAATATTCTCCAGTTTTTTCCTTGGTATACCCCATAATATTCACAAACACACTACAGAAACTATAATATTTAAGTATTCTTATTGTATACATAAGCTCCCAATAGTTCCTCTTCGTTTAATTGTATCAAGATGCCTGTAGTTATAAGAACTAATCCGCGTTTAGGACTAGGACCCGAAGCTGCGGCGTTGGGAACCATGGTATTAGACACTACAATTTTAGGCATGGGAAAACTGAATCGATCAGCGATGTTTTTAACAAGGCTATAAACGTTAACTTTTTTGGCTTTGAGATTTTGTAGCTCACAGGGGACCCCGTGTTTTAAGAAAATCTTTTGTGCGGATTCCGCGTCAACTTCGCCTTGTTTGGCAATTATTTCATCATAGATTTCTTTTTTAATGGCTAAGAGTTTTTCCCGCGGATAGGTTTTTTTAAAGTCCGCCATCTCGCCTACTGGCAAGTAAACCTCCAATAGATGAATAATCGGATTGGCTTCGGTGATGGTCCATTCTGCACTACGGGCAATAAAGCGGTTCGAGTAGAACACAAAGATAAACTGGATCCCAATTAATATCAGCGGAGCCACCCAAAACGCACTGGGAAACGCTGTTGCTATAGTAATAAATATAAACATTCCAAAAACAATGAAAATCACAAAAAAAAGTAGCTGAGTTTCCAAAAAGAGCCGGTTGAAGGATTTTTCAGGTTTAGTATAGGCTTCCGGAACAATTTTTTCTCCTTCCCGCCAGGCAAAACCTATGGTGGCGCTTCGGGCGTTCTGTGAGAAAGCCTGCATCGCTATTAGGATGTCTTGTTTGGTTTCCTCTACAATTGATTTGGGAACTGCAGAATTAAGCGGTGTGATTTTTAATTCAAAGGGGGTGCCGCTTTTAACTTCCACATCAAGCTGGGGATTATTTTGTTGATCAATAGAGGTGTAGGTTAATTTTTCTCCTTTTATGGTGGGTTCACGTTTGATGTTTATGAAGCGCTGATTCTGAGGTACCAAGTACTGTGTGTAGATGAAATCAAAGAGTTTCTCATAGTAGCTGGGCGGAACCTCTGGAGTTATTCGGTATGTAAAAAACAAAAAAGGAGACGGCATCATTTCTAGCTGTCAAACCACAGTTATTCACTGTGTCGCCGTTTTATATCCTTATTTGGGACATGAGCATAAGCCGCTTAGGGAGAGACATACATAACCTGGGGTGGTTCTTAGCATAGGGGATAGCGTTTATTAATCTCGGGATTCATTATTAAATTCGGAGATACCGCGAGATAGGCGACTTTGTAGCATCAAATAAACGGCCCGTTTGATGATGCAGAGACATATTGGGCGGATATAAGCTCAAAGAGATCATGAGCTGATTGTATAATTCAGGATGGATGTGTTACTTTGGCATCATTAAAAAAAACAATACTCGTTGTTGATGACGACAAATCTATATTGCGAACCTTTACCCGTATTTTACAAAAAAGCGGTTATGAAATCGACACCGCAGAAACAGGCCAAGAAGCCATAGAGAAAACCCAAACACGCAGTTACGATTTAGCGCTTGTAGACATCAGATTACCCGACATAGACGGCACTGATTTACTGGCAAAACTCAAAAAACCCCTGCAGCACACCGTTAAAATCATGATCACAGGATTCCCCTCACTAGAAACCGGCGTTAAAGCCCTTGATGAAGGAGCCGATGCCTACCTGGTTAAACCCGTGAAACCTCAGGAACTGCTTATTCTACTCGAAGAAAAACTAAAGAGCCGAGAAGAAGCCGCAGGAATCAGCTACTAACCAATTATCGTAACTACAGCTAGTTGACTATTTACGACTGCGGCTTCAATCACAAAAACCCTTTACAGTTTGGTTGTGTGGGTTGTTGTGGGCAGGGGTAAAAAATGGGTAATTCGCAAATAGTTACGTCTTAGTACTCTTAACATATTGTAGGCGCCTGTGTGCTGTATTTGTTTGACGCAACAACTTGGTTTTCTGGTTAAAGCTGAAAGCCTCCATAGATGAAATCCTCGCATTTGGAAGTAACACATATATCCAATAACTTGCGCTGTTTGTTCCCACGTCAACTTTGCTGGGCATAACTATGGATTTAACGCAGAAAATCCAACAACTCAAAAAAGAAAAAAAAGCCATCATACTGGCTCATAACTATCAGCGTCCCGAAGTGCAAGATATAGCCGATTACATCGGTGACAGCATCGAGCTGAGCCGTAAAGCTATGACCGAAACCGACGCCGAGCTCATTGTATTTTCAGCAGTAGATTTCATGGCTGAATCCGCCGCAATTCTAAACCCTGCCAAAAAAGTTTTGCTGCCTTGCACAGGGGCAAGATGTCCTATGGCTCAGATGCTTACAGTTGATGAAATAAAACGTGCCAAAACAAAGTATCCCACTGCCCCGGTTGTACTCTATGTTAATACCCTAGCGGCCTGTAAAGCAGAAGCAGATATCTGCTGTACCAGCGCTAATGCTGTCGAAGTTGTAAACTCACTTGACGCCGATACAATCCTATTTGGACCCGACAAAAACCTCGCTGAGTATGTCGCAGAAAAAACCGGAAAAACTCTAATCCCTATCCCCGCTAACGGTTTTTGTCCTACACATTTGCTGTTTCAGCCTGAGGATATTCAAGTTCTCAAGATGCAACATCCAGACGCCGAAGTAATGGTTCATCCCGAATGCACAAAAGAGATGCGACAGGTAGCTGACTTTATTGGGAGCACCTCAAAAATCTGCAAACACGCAAAAGAATCCAGCACACAAAAAATCATCATAGGCACAGAGAACGGTATATTACACCGGCTCCAAAAAGAAAATCCCACAAAAACCTTCTATCTTGCCTACGACGGTGCCATATGTCCTAACATGAAAATAACCACCCTTGAGCGAATATACCAATCACTCAAAGAAGAAAAACACATAGTCAAAGTCCCTCAAGCAGTCGCAAAGAAAGCTCAAGTGGCCCTAGAGCGTATGTTTGAGATCAAGTCTTAAACGGTTACTATCATGGATTTGAGGATTTTTACGCCTCTTCGTGTTGTTAGCTCATCGCTTAGATGGCGTATTTCAGAGCTTTTACCCTTTACCGCAATAACTTCCAAACAATCATGTGCCCCTAGATGAATATGCATCGTTGATGAGATGAGGTCTTGATGGTGATGTTGTGAATTTGTTAAATCACTCTCCAAACCCCGTGTGTCATGATCATAAACCATCAATATGACTCCGGTTTGATTAGCGTTTTCGTTTTGTAGCCACTTGCGTTCTGAAACATAGAGCCGCACAGCATCCTGAATGGCCTTGCTTCGGCTCTCATAACCCATCTTTTCAGTTATAGCATCAAAATCCTCTAAGAGATCAGGAGGAAACGTTACCCCAACACGGACAATCTTGGACATCAAAGTCACCTCTAAGAGTTAGAGCTCTTCCCCTAAAAGCTTTTAGACAATCCAGCTAAAACTTTATTCTCCGACGAAGTCTTTTCACAAAAAACGGCATCACTACCGCAAGAACAGTTACAATTTCAACCTTACCAATAACCATCGAGGCCATAATCAACCACTTATATCCAAGCGGCATAGCTCCCGATACCGCCCCCATAGTTGCTCCTGTTGTTGAAAGTGCTGATCCAACTTCAAAAAGCGCCTGCTCAAAAGAAACCCCAATTGTAGAGAACAACAATGTAAACACAAAAAGAACCACCACAAAAAATAAAATCGCTGATGCCGCTGGAAACATCTCTGTGAGTTCTGATTTGATGGCTGTTTTCTTTTGCCTAGCCAACTTGCTAAACGGTATTGTGACTATCTGCTTAACCGAGGTCCCTATCTTTAGCAGACGAGAAACTTTTATGCCTCCCGCCATAGAAAACGCACAACCCCCAATGGCCATCAAAACTACAAGCAACAACAAAGCATTGGAGCTAAAAGCAGATAGATTTAGATAATAAATTCCCTGGGTAGATGCCAAACTTACCACATGGAACAAAGAATCAAAAAACCCAATGTCGGCAATAAAAAACAAAACAACACTAGCCGTTACCATGATGCCTATAAACAAAATAATTTCGGATGACAATATTTTCTTAAATTTACCTGATAAGAGTTGATAGTTAAAAGAAAAATTGACCGCCCCCAAAAACATCAACAAAACAATTAAAATTTGAGGCGCCGCAAAAAGATACTGCTGAAACGTCAACGTATTAGGAGAAAAACCACCCGTGAGCGTATCTATGACAAAGGTACCTGTAGCCACAACATTGGTGTAACCCAAAATATAGAAAATCCCAGTAAAAACCAAAATATAGATCCCATAGATTGCCAGTACCATAAAAAACATACGTTTCAAATTTCTGCCCAAATTCTCGATCCCCAAAACCCCACCCAACTTGGGCAATGCACGTCTAGACTGGAAAAACGCCAAAATCAAAAACACCACACCCACACCCCCCATAACCTCAGTTAAACTCCGATAGACAAGTAACGATTTTGGCAAAACATCGGGGTTTGATATGAAACTAAACCCGGTGGTTGTAAAACCTGACACACTCTCAAAACAACTGTTTGTAAAACGATCCAAAACAGTTGCACTAGCAAAGGGATCTAAGTAGAGATAAGGTATAGTTCCAATGAGCGGTAAAATAATAAATGCCAAAAGTAGCAAGGTGCTGGCCGATTTTACGGTTAAGTCTTTGCGTTCACAGAGTGCATTTAAGAAAAATCCTCCACCTAAAAACGCCAAAGCAGTTAAAAAAAGCGCAATGAGCGGCACAGTTTCGTTAAAGATAAACCCGGTTATAATTGGTATAATAGTTAACAGGCCGGCGGTTTGGAGCAGAAAGCCCAAGTTAGCGATTATGCGCTGATTCATCGACACTGAAATGTCTGCTTAGGGTTTAAGCCTTACGACATCCTATTAAACTTAGATTTTTTTAGTGACCGTTGATTGTTATTACAATTTTTATGCAAATGCAAACTTTAGCTCCTTATATGTTATCAAATGGTGCGTAATTAAAAAATTACAATGCTGACAAGCCCTACATAACATCAATCAACTTGACGATAGGGATTCATCGAGCTGTTTTTTAAGTTATGATGTTTATCTAAGTCAAAAGAGCTTGGCTGTTAAAATGAGGCCGAATATGATCATAGAAGAATTCACAATCAAAGATGCCAAGGTTACTTTGCGAACACCTTCTATGGATGATTTGATAAACCTTACAATGCTTATCAATTCGCTTGTTAGTGAAAAAGCCCAAATCGCATTTACCCAAAAAGTAACGCTAGAAAGTGAACGTGAATGGCTCACCCATCATATTGCGTCTTTGGAGCAGAACAAGAGTATTTCAATCATTGCAGAGATTAACAACGAGTTGATTGCGTCTTCAGATATGCAGATCCAACCTGATGGTGAAATGGGCATTATTGGAATAATTGTCAAGAAAAATTTTAGAAATATAGGTATTGGAACACATATGCTCAAGGTAGTTATAGCGCAAGCCAACCAAAGAGGGATCAAACGTTTGAGGCTACATGTTTTGGCAACAAATAATACCGCTATACACACATATGTTGCGCTTGGTTTTATCGAAACGCAACGAATAGCCAACCAACATTTCAGAGACAACCGCTACATTGACGAAATCATCATGGAAAGAACCATCTAATCACTTCTCCATCTGCTTTGGCATCTAAAATCGTTAGGCTGTTGACTATTATTTTGGGGTGCTTCTTTTGGCTAAGCTTTGATGTGGTATACCCTCAAGTTACCTGCCGTATTTAGGTATAATAAACTGTTGCCGGTAATCGCCGCTTAGTTATTTGAACCGCTATGTTTCAAGGAACCAAATGATTCCTCTGTATAATTCAATTTTTTGTTGCGGAACATACCTATTTATTAACATTAACCGTTGACATAGTGTAGTTTATTTGGGGCACATAGCATGAAAGCATTCATCGTACAGTTTCCCTTCGGCGTAGCGGCCTTTGATGACAAAAACCAGCTGGTTGAAAAAGCGCTGTTTCCAAAAAAAGCGCAAACAGCGGCTAAGAGTCTTCTCCGTACCGAACAGGGTAAACTCTCAGACCAAACCACATCTCTTATTACACTTCTAACCAACATCGGGTATGATGTCTTTATTTTTTCAAACGGTAATCTTGCAGAGGAAACTCAGCGTCGTCTTAAAGTCACCGTTGAAGTAGCCAAACCGGCTGAAGCTGCAGTTCTAAGTGGCCGTATGGCCGACATCGCTGTCGAATCAGGGTTTGTTACAAACCAACAAGAACTTGACAGCTGGAACCGCGATGTCAGCATGGAACTTAGCAAACTTCGCATCAAAGGCGCCACGGGTAAACGTGACCTTATTGTTGCACAAGGCATTCAAACTCTAGATAGTCTTGATCAAACAGTTAACCTCTTTATGGGCAGACTCAGGGAATGGTATGGCATCTATTTTCCCGAACTTGATCGCCTAGTTGAGAAACATGAAACCTACTCGCGCCTTGTTATGAACTTGGGTAGCAAAGAAAGCTTTAGCATCGAAAATCTAGAAGCTGAAGGTATTCCCAAAGACCGTACGCAACTTATCAACAAAGCCGCTGACTCATCTATGGGTGCAGATATTTCCGATCGTGACTTAGAGCAGGTGCAGGCTTTAGCTAAAGACGTTTTAGCCTTCTACACCCTGCGCAAAAACATGGATGAATACGTCGATAGAGCCATGGAAGAAATGGCACCCAACGTACGTGCGGTTGCTGGCGCACTCTTGGGGGCACGTATGATCTCAATCGCGGGCAGTCTTCAAAACCTCGCTATGCGTCCTGCAAGCACCATTCAAGTATTGGGAGCTGAAAAAGCGCTCTTTAGAAGCCTCAAAACCGGTGCCCGTCCACCCAAACACGGCCTAATCTTTCAGCACACTATGCTTCACGATGCTAAGCGTTGGCAACGTGGAAAGATTGCCAGAGTCATCGCAGGTAAACTCGCCATAGCCGCTCGAGCAGATGCATTTGGTGAAGGCCACTACATTGGTGATACGCTAAAAGAAGATATCAACAAACGCGTAGAGGAAATCAGAGAGAAATACAAAGAGCCTCCACCACCAAAGGAACCCAAACCTAAAGAAAAACGCGAAAGCTTTGAACGCAGAGAACGCAACTTTGGTTATCGTGAAGGCGGTAACCGCAGAGAAGGTGGACAACGCTTCCAGCGTCGTGAATCCTTCCGTGACAGTGGTGATCGTGGCGATGGTGCGCCTCGTTTCCAGCGTCGTGACCCCTTCAGTGAAGGCGAAGACCGCAGAGAAAGCGGATTTAGCTATCGCGAAGATGGTGATCGTGGCGATGGTGCGCCTCGTTTCCAGCGTCGTGAGTCCTCTCATGAAGATGGTGAGCGTTCGTCATCTCAGGATCGTCCTCGTCGTGAGGGTGGTGATCGTGGCGATGGTGCGCCTCGTTTCCAGCGTCGTGAGTCCTCTCATGAAGATGGTGAGCGTTCGTCATCTCAGGATCGTCCTCGTCGTGAGGGT
>NZ_WRFL01000091.1:0-7621 GCF_009778815.1 Candidatus Bathycorpusculum sp. | reverse complement strand
TTGCGGAGTCGCCTAATATGGCGTTTGTCAGCCGTTTGTGGCCTGAGGTGTGGCTGGGTATAGCTGCTAGACAGTTTAGATGGTGAAATGGTGAGTTGTAAGATACCTCAAAGGTGGGGGGGGAAATTATTTTGGGACAAGACACCCACCACCGTGTAGATATAGTTCTGTATGGATATGTAGTTTACTCCAACATAACAAACAAACAAATTGGACAGCAAATAGTTCTATGTCTTTGTTTATCTTTTGCGTAAACATTGAATATCACAAATAGTTAACGTTGATAATTTGATTTAATGCTCAGTGTACGAACAAAGTGTCTTATTGTTAGACTTCTATGGGGAAATAATATCTTTGAATGACAACTTGTGGTTTCAACTTTTTCACGCCAATAGTCGTTTACACTATGCAGTGATTGTGTAACCAAGAATAAGAAAGGGTTGGGAAAAGGAACTTCCTGGGTTGGCTTAGAGTAGAGAACCGCTAAGCAATCCTACGAACAGGGGTATGAAGACAATGGCTAGTGTGCTTAAGAGTTTGATGAGGACATGGAGGCTTGGTCCGGCTGTGTCTTTGAGGGGGTCGCCTACTGTGTCGCCTACGACTGCTGCGGAGTGTGCTGGGCTACGTTTACCGCCGAAGTGTCCGGCTTCTATGAATTTCTTTGCGTTGTCCCATGCGCCGCCGCCTGTGTTCATAAAGAGGGCCAAGGGGACAGCTGTTAGGGTTGCTCCGATGACTAATGCGCCAACTGCGAGGGGTCCTAGCAGAACCCCGACGATGAGGGGAACTGCGATTACGATGACTCCTGGGATGACCATGCCTTTTAGGGCGGCTTTGGTGCTGATGTCTACTGCGCGGCCATAGTCGGGTTTGCCGGTGCCTTCCATGATACCTGGGATTTCTTTGAATTGGCGTCTTACTTCATTAACCATTTTGGTGGCGGCTTTGCCGACTGCGCTGATGGCTTGTGCGCTAAACAGGAAGGGGATCATAGCACCTATGAAGGCAGCGACCAGGATGGCTGGTTGGGAGATATCAATTGCAAATGAGGTGAGGTGTAGTTGGGTCATGGCTTCTTCGGCGTAGGTTTGGAATAGCAGCTGGGCTGCTAGGAGTGCTGAGCCTAGGGCGAAGCCTTTGGTTAGGGCTTTGGTTGTGTTGCCGACTGCGTCAAGGGCTTCCATGGTTTCTATGCCGGTTTTTTCGCCTGACATTTCTGCGATGCCTGCGGCGTTGTCGGCTATGGGGCCAAATCCGTCGAGTGCTAAGACCATGCCCATGACTGCTAGCATGCCCATGGTTGCAAGGGCGGTGCCATAGACTCCGCCTGTGTAGGAATCAATGCCAACTGTTAGTGCAAATTGGGAACCTAGCACATAGGATGTTAACAATGCGATTACTAGGGTGATTATTGGGAGGGCGGTTGTTTCTAGGCCTACGGCGATGCCGGTTATGATGTTTGTTGCGCCGCCGGTTTGGCTGGATTCTGCGATTTGTCGGACGGGTTTTCTGTCTCGGCCTGTGTAGTAGTCAGTTATTTGGTCGATAAGCACGCTTGCGATAAGACCGGTTAGCAGGCAACCAAAGATGTAGTACCAGGCACTGCCAAAGAAGGCGATGGAGGCTACTAGAAACATTATGGCTGAAAAGATGGTTGATACGTTTAGGCCTTTGCGAAGTGCTTTCATGGGTGTGTGGACTTCGTTGGGATTTAGTTTCACAAAGGGTACAGCGATTAGGGTTCCAAAGATGCCTAAAGCGCGGACAATTAGGGGGAAGATTAGAAAGATGATGTTACCGGTTGCGGCACTAACTAGACCGCCGATGACCATGCCACCGATGTTTTCACCGACTGCAGATTCAAAGAGGTCTGCGCCGCGGCCTGCACTATCGCCGACGTTATCGCCGACGTTGTCTGCTATGACGGCGGGGTTGCGGGGGTCATCTTCGGGAATTCCGGCTTCAACTTTGCCAACAAGATCTGCGCCAACATCTGCGGCTTTGGTGTATATACCGCCTCCTAATTGTGCAAACAAGGCAACAAGTGAGGCTCCAAAGCCCATGCCGACTATGGCGCTTGCGGCGGCGATGCCTGTTTTGTTGCCTATGGCAAATGTGCCGCTAAATAGTACGTCCCAGCCGCCGTATGCTAAAAACAATAAACTTACGCTCAATAAAGATAAACCGACAACTGCAAAGCCCATGGTTGCGCCGCCGTAGAATGCGGTTTGCAGGGCTGCGTTGGGACCGTTTTTAGCTGCGGCTACGGTTCGGACGTTTGCTTTTGTTGCGTTATCCATTGCGATGTAGCCAGCTGCCAGGGAGGAAACAGCACCGATTAGAAAGGCCACAGCGGTACCTATGCCTAACGCAACGGCTATGAGTGCAAATAATACAACAATAATTACGCTAATGGTTTTGTATTGCCTCTTTAGAAAGGCGTATGCTCCTTCACGTATGGCGTTCCCAACTTCGATGGCTTTTGCGGATCCGGGACTAATTTTGTTAATTTTACGCATCAGGAGAAGGGAAACGATTATGGCAATAATTCCGGCTATGGGGGCAACCCAAAATACAGCTGGGTTATCTAAAGAAGTCAGAGACTGAAAGGCAGCATACATGTGGAACATCCCTCGCTCAGTTTACTTATATATTTTTCGAAGCGAATTAAATAATTTATCGTTTGATTGCCAAACCATCCCAGACTACACAATTCCATCGCTAAATCCGCTTAGTTGCATTTTTAAGCAAGCCGCACATATTCAAATAAGAATATATAGCCAAGGGAATGATGATGGATGCCACAAAGATTAATCGTTGTTAAAGTGGGCACAAACGGTATAACCACAAGCGAAGGCAAACTAGACCAAACTGAAATGCAAAGCTTGGCAGACCAAATTGCAACCGCCACAAAACAAGGCGACAAAATCGTCTTTGTCACCTCCGGCGCAGTCGCAGCAGGCATAGCAGAACTAGAAATCCCCCCCAAACCCAAAGACGTGGCATTCCAACAAGTAGCAGCCGCCACAGGCCAAAGCGTACTTATGACGCTATACCGCGAATTCTTCAAAAAACACAACCTAAAAGTCGCACAGATATTACTAACAGCTGAAGACCTCTCCAACCGTACATCATATGTACACACCTGTGATGTTCTGAGTCTTTTGCTTAAAATCGGCGTCGTACCCATCATCAATGAAAACGACGTAACCAGTGTCGATGAGTTAATGCATGCCGAGGGCTATAAAACCAACTTTAGCGACAATGATATCCTCTCAGTTTTAGTCGCCGGCGCCGTCGGAGCAGACCTGGTTATTATCCTATCAGATGTTGAGGGCCTCTACACCGCTGATCCCTCCGAACCCGGCGCAGAACTCATTAAAGCCGTAGATACAATCACAAACGAACTAAAAGAATCCCTAAAAGGAAAAAGTAAACGCGGCAGAGGTGGCATACAGAGCAAACTCAAAGCCGCCGAAATCGCCACCCAATGCGGCATCCCCGTAATCATCGCTAACAGCCGACACCCAAACATAATCGCCAAAATTCTATCCGGTAAAGAAGTGGGTACATACTTCAAACCCCAAAGCCGCATGCCCGCCATGAAACGATGGATTGCCTATGGCGCCGCCGTAAAAGGCACCATCTATGTAAACAATGGCGCAAAAAAAGCAATCCTAGAAGACTCAAGTCTGCTACCAGTGGGCATAACCAAAGTTGTCGGCACATTTAACGAAGGAGATGTGGTAAGCCTCTCCGATGAGAACGCAGAATTCGCAAAAGGCACCCCCAACTTTAGCAGCACACAGTTAAACATAATTAAAGGACTTCAAGTATCAGATGTACACAACAAACTGGGCTCAGATAAACCCAAAGAGGCCATCGAACGCCGAAACATCCACCTAACAGAGGAATAAAAATGAGCCAAATAGAACAAATATGCATCAAAGCCAAAACCGCAGCCTACGAGATGGGCAAACTCTCAACAACGGCTAAAAATACGGCACTGCTAAACATGGCAAATGCACTAGAAACTAGTACAGAAAAAATTTTAGCGGCAAACAAACTAGACGTAGAAGCCGCCAAAACCCGAGGCCTCAAAGCCGCACTACTAGATCGCCTCTCACTAGATGAAAAGAAAATTAAAACCATGGCAAACGAACTCCGAGAAGTCGCCGCACTACCCGACCCAATCGGCACCGTTCTTGCCACAACAACTCAACCCAACGGACTAATCATCAGCCAAATCCGCGTACCCCTAGGCGTTGTGGGAGTAATCTATGAATCCCGACCCAACGTAACCTCTGATGCCGCAGGCATCACCATCAAATCAGGCAACGCCGTAATTCTGCGCGGCGGCACCGATGCACTCAACTCAAACATTGCCATCGGCAACACCCTAAGAGAATCCCTAACCAACACCGATGTTCCAGTGGATGCGATCCAAATCATCAACTCACCAGATCGCAGTGCCGCAGAAGAGCTGATGGGCATGCGCAAATACATCGATGTGCTGATTCCCCGAGGAGGAGCAGACCTGATCAACACTGTGGTTGAGAAGTCACGGATTCCAGTTATCGAAACCGGGACAGGCAACTGCCACATCTACGTTGAGCAAGACGCAGATTTAGAGAAAGCCACCCCGATTATCATAAATGCAAAGGTGCAACGTCCCGGGGTCTGCAACGCCACTGAAAAACTCCTCGTACACAAAAACATTGCACAAACCTATCTACCAACCATAATTGCAGAATTACACAGAAAGGGTGTACAAGTCCGCGGTGATGAGGAAACCTGCAGAATTGTACCTGACGTGAAAGCCGCAACTGAGCAAGACTGGTACACAGAATACCTTGACCTTATCATTGCCATCAAGGTCGTCAACAACATAAACGAAGCCATCACCCACATAAACAAATACAGCACTCATCACAGTGACAGCATCCTAACCCCAGACTTCGCCACAGCCACACAATTCCTAAAAGAGATCGATTCCGCCGCGGTCTACTGGAATGCTTCCACCCGCTTCACCGATGGCAACCAATTCGGTTTAGGCGCAGAAATTGGTGTATCTACCCAAAAACTACACGCACGCGGACCCATGAGCCTCCAACACCTCACCACAACAAAATACATCATTGTGGGCAACGGACAAATCCGAAAATAAAAATCTACACAGAACAGCATAACAACAGATCGAAATAGATAGCAGATACAACCAACAACTTGAATAACACAAAATAAAAATATAAACGGACATTATGGGAGATTTCCGTCGAGTCCACTATAATTATCAAAGTAGCCATACTTTTTATAGATTAGTACTCAAAAATAATGTCGATAAAACGCTATGAATAGAATTTGGTTTGCAACCATACTTCTGCATACCTTACAAGCATCCACAGAGTTGGATTTAGGGGTTCAACTGCTTATTTTGCTTGCATGCACGCCTATGCTGGTCGCATCGACAATTATGTTTGTTAATAGTCTACGGCAAGCTAAAAAACAAAAAACAAGATATATTATACAAATGGCATTTTTTGGGGTGCGCTAAGTCTTGCAGTGGTGATAGCTGTTGTGGGTCAATATATTTTGGCGTTGATTTTTATGACGACATCCGCCATCATCTGTGTAGTTATGTATCCAAAATGGATGAAAATCACAGGTGAGAATGCGGCTAAAAGCAAAATCCCATATACTTCAGGATCGCTACGGCTTAAAGATCTATTTTATGGTTTTCATGGCCCTTCATAGCTAAACTTGAAAGAATATACGGCGAATACAAAGCTATGTCGCTATGGATAACCGTATTAACAAGTATAGCCAGCATCGTTATGCTTGCGCTACATTTGCTATATAGCGTAAAGTTATCTACGGTTAGGATATGTGTTGGGGTTGCGTTTATTTTCTTTCTGATACTCTACCAGATGATAAAAGAAAACCGAATGCCACATTTTTACTGACTTTAGAAATTAGAAAAAGGATAAAAAAATCTAAAGGGAAAAGTTAGGGAATGATAGGGGTCCAAGGTAGTTGGTTCATTATCGGTTGCACTAGGTGCAACACAGTTTCAGGGAATAAGCCTAAGATGAAGATAGCAACGACTAATAGGAAAACAGGAATGAGCAGGTACAGGTTTTCTTTGATGGGGGTAGTGTCGCCGTTTTTGGGTGTTTTGCCATACATGACGTTGATAAGACGGAAGAGGTAAGCACTTTGGATCACACTTGTTAATACACCAATGATTGCAAGCCAGGCTAGATCAGCGCTGATGGCGGCGGTGAATACAAAGTATTTTGCGATAAACCCACCCAGGGGTGGAACACCTGCGAAGCTAAGACAGGCTATTACTAGAGCAAGACTGACCCAGGGCATTTTTTTACCTACACCTGCAAAGTCATCTAAGGTACGGAAGCCGTAACGGTTGATGATGCCTATAGCCATGAAAGCAAGTGCAGTTGTTAAGCCGCCGATGAGGAAGAAGTATAGGTTACCAGTTAGGCCAAGTTGGGTGGTGCTTGTGATGGCGATGAGGTTGTAGCCAACGTCTGCTACGCAGATGTAAGCGATTAATCGTTTGATATTGTTTTGTATAAGCGCTAAGACGTTGCCAACTATTATGGTTAGGGCAGCCATTATGGCTAGCATCAGGGTCCAGTTGAATGCGCCTCCGACTGAGGGTGGTAGTATAATAAAGAGGAGAATTCGGATGATGATGTAGTAGCTACCTTGGTCTACAAGTGAGGAGAGAAATGCCGCGGAGGGAGCGGGGGCAGCGGTGTATGCGTCAGGTAGCCAGAAGTGGAAGGGCACGATGGCAGCTTCGATTGCATAGCCGGCGGCGATGAAAATGAAAGAGATTATGAGCAGATTCAGATCAGAACCGGCTATGCCGCCTATGGCGCCTCGAAGAGCGATATAGTTGAGTGTACCGGTTAGACTATAAACAATTGATAATCCCAAGAGCACAAAAGCAGAGGCGATAATGACCATGATTAGGTATTTGAGGGTGGCACTTAGGCTAAAAGTAGTCTTGCGGTATAGCATCAGAAATGCCGCAGCAGCTGTTGCGGCTTCCCAGAATATAAAGAACGTTAAAAGATCGCCCGCCAACACTGCACCGATTAGGGCACCTGTCAAGATTATCATAACAGCAATGTATCGATCAGAGGGTCGATCATCAGAGTTAACAAACAATACGGCATAGATCATCACTACAGCCGCAATAGCGATCATGATGATAGCCATATAGATGGATAGGGCATCGACTAGAAAAGCAGAAGCAACAGGGTTTGAGGAGCCATCTAGGGTGAGGTTGAGGGGTTCGGGGTTGGCTGTGCTGTAGTAGGAGAATGCAAGATTGGCTATAGTTAAGCCTGCAATTATAAAGACTGATAAAACCCAAGCCAGAGATAGGCCGGTTTTATAGTTACTTTTTCGGATGAGTTTAAAGACGGGGATAGTCAGCAGAGCTGCAACTATCAGAGTAAAGAGGGGTAATATTACGTCAAAGATTGTCACCATGCTTTTTCACCTATCCAAATGTCACCGTTTGAATTAACTGCATAAAGAACGTCGGGTAAACGCCAATGAGCACAACAAGTACAGCCAATATAGC
>NZ_WRFL01000090.1:0-7695 GCF_009778815.1 Candidatus Bathycorpusculum sp. | reverse complement strand
ATTTTGACCATGTTTTTAGTTGGGTGGGTGCGGTATTTTTGGAAAGGTGTTTTGCAGAGTTTGGGTGGTGAGGTAGTGTGTCGTAAGATAACTCGGGTGGGAAATTATTTTGGGACAAGACACTACACGGTGGTGGGGATGAAAAAAATATTTAGTGCGTTTATATGTGTTCTATTGGTTAGCTGCTTGTTTTTTGCAAGCATAGTTTGGCTGGGTGAGGCGCAAGCTCAGATCACTCCAAAGAAACCAGCAATTCCAGAATTTACCGTAAACTGTATTACTGGATCTACTGAGATACCGCCAGTTTACTCTACAGATCCCTACACAGGAGAAACAGTAACTCAACCCGGCTACAGCGAAAAATATGTGTCAATCGAGATAAAGATTAAAAACCAAAACCATCCCAACACAGTGCAGTATAATATACGTACAAAAGGGCACTATGAAGAAAACTGGAAATATGAATATAACCCTAACGTCAACGTCCACAGATATCCATCTCAAGATGACGGCCAATATGCCCTGCTATATATTGGAACAAATGATTATCCTGATGGCGGCAAAGTTGATGTACAAGTCGAAGCAATGGATGGTTATCTCTCATGGGAAGGCCGCATTATTGCTAGCGGTTGGGTTTTTGTTGGTGAAACAAGCGGCTGGAGCAACACAAAAACCGTGACTATCACAAGAGACAGCAATGAAGCCCCAAATCAAAACGAACCAACACCAAACCCAACCTATACCCCAGACCAACCCCTTCAAACTGAACTGACCATAGGGAGGTTTAGTTTGCTTGAGTTTAGTTTGGTGATTATTCTATGCACTACTTTGCCGGTGTTGGTTATTGCGCTTATCTATACAAGAAGAACTTCAAGACATGAAACATGATACATGTATACAAAACAATAATGTATATAAAACAATAACCGTATATGGCAACAAGCTTGTGCGGCTAGGGTTCTGTTCCTTTTTAAGTATGGGGATCTATGGATTTGACGGCGTGAAACGTAGTAAGCAGACTAATGGTAACGAGTTAGGTGGTAGAATCGTACAGATGATGCCGCGCCGTGACTGAGGTAAGGAAACTCTGCCTAAAGAAGAAACAGGTAATAATGAAACAACTGCTTTATTACCCCCCCAACCTTCTACAAACCCTGACCAAAAAGGAAGCATCATATGAGCGTCAAAGTTGAAATCCACAAATCCTCGGAGGGCTTCTACCTCATCACCACCGACAAAGCCGTCTACAACACCGACAACTATCAAGAAGTCATAGATATACTTGATAATCTATTCAAAGAAACTCGCTAACACTGATTGTTTATCTAATAATTGGACAGTTTGTTCGTACACTTAGTATTAAATCAAATCCGTCCTCAATAACTCCATAGGGATAGATCATGTTTGACCAAAACCTAATCAAGAGCATGAATCTAACTGCTGATATTTGTGCTGTCTGTGTTTGGAGTAAACTACATATCTGTTCTGAACTATGCCTATGTGGGGGTATATTATGAGACAAATATTTAGTGTGCTAATGTCTGCTTTGTTAGTTGGCGGATTGCTTTTTGCAGGTATGGCCTGTATGGGTGTGGTGCAGGCGGCGTCTAAGCCGTCTGTGCCACAATTCAGTCTAAAAATTGTTGGTGATGCATATGACGTACCGCCAGCTGCTACAACTACTATTGATCCCTATACTGGAAAAGCAGTCACAACTTTCACAAACGGTTACCGCCACGATGACAGAAAAATAGAAATTTCAATAAAAAACCAACCCTTTACACCCTCTACCGACCCAAACGGTCAGCAAGCACTATACTATGTTGTTCAGTACAAAGGACATTTTAGTGATGACGAGTGGGAAAATGAGACTGGGTCTGGTGCTATTTTGCAATCCGATTCTATCTACACTGTAATTACGCATGCATATAATGTAATGAAATATAGCGCTGGTTCGCAATTGGATTTTAGAGTTAAAGCAATAATTGGCCGTGGTTATTATGATGGTTATTATCCTAATCATCTTAGTTGGGTACACATCGCAGGGGATACTACCAGTACGACACTTTACTTTGTTGATGATGTATCAAGTGACTGGAGTAGTACACAGACCGTGACTATACCTGCATACACCAATGAAGCGCCCAATCAACCCAATCTA
Organism: Candidatus Bathycorpusculum sp.; assembly: GCF_009778815.1. Classification (NCBI taxonomy): domain Archaea; kingdom Thermoproteati; phylum Candidatus Bathyarchaeota; class Bathyarchaeia (SeqCode); order Bathyarchaeales (SeqCode); family Candidatus Bathycorpusculaceae; genus Candidatus Bathycorpusculum; species Candidatus Bathycorpusculum sp. The sequence goes on along the minus strand of NZ_WRFL01000090.1, from coordinate 5,534 downwards.
ACGCCAGACCCAACCTATACCCCAGACCAACCACCACAAACAGACCAGCCGACACAAACTGAGCTGACAGTTGCGGGGTTTAGTTTGGTTGAGTTTGGTTTAGTGATTACTTGTGTTGTGATTGTGGTGCTAAGCATTGCGCTTGTGTATATGTATAAACATAAAACTTCAACGTCTGTAAGGTGATTTAAATGAGAAAAATCTTTAGTATATTGCTGTTTGTGCTCTTAGTTGCGGTTTTGTTTTTTGCAGGCATAGTTTGTATGGGTGTGGTGCAGGCGGTGTCTAAGCCGTCTGTTCCAGAGTTTACAGCAAAGTATGTTAATCATCCCTACGAACGACAACCTACCACCACAACTAACCCCTACACCGGAGAAACAACCATAACTTCCCCAGGCGGCACCTATGATAATTGGACACTTTCAATTACTGTTAAAAATCAAAAGTTCACCTCTACCAAAGATTCAAGCGGCAACTGGACACAACTTTTCTATGATGTGGCTTATAAGGGTGCTTTTGAAGATACGTGGCAGATTCTGCACGGTCCCTCGACCAGTTTGAGCAGTTATATTCCTGCTTCTAAATCATCTACTACTGTGATAGATTTGTCTGATTGGCGCTTCTGGGAGGTTCCTAATGGCGGTAAGATTGATGTTAAGGTTCAAGCTTTGATTGGCTCCCAAACGGAAGGGATGGGTGCTGGTGGTGTTCCTGGTGGGTGGTATGCTACTTATGTTTTTCATGGAGAAACAGGTGAGTGGAGCAGCATACAAACAGTAACAATCAATCGTGATGTTGTAACCCCGACACAACCCCCCAGTGCATCTCGCGATACTCCAGAGGCATCTTTTGGTGAGGAGAATAATCAGTTAGATGCGGAGTTGTTTGATTTAGATTGGATGGTTGTGAGTGCTGCTTTGTTTGTGGGAGTGGTGGTTTTAGCTTGTGTGGCTGTGTATGAGAAAAGGAAAACTGTGAGATATACACGGGATACACAAAAACAAACGACATCTTGAGGGAATAAAATCCCCTGTTTTTACAACTCGAGTCAAAAATTTGAAAGTGTGACACGGATGATACGAACAGTACACAACCGCAACAGGTGCTTACTCTAAGCGCAACAGCTGTTGTTGGGTTTTTATATATTATAGTTAACTAAACTGCTGGAACGGCGTTTTCAGGAATTTTGCCATCAAAGCCTTCTTCTTTAATATACTCAGCAATCCGTCTGCCCTGGGCTGTCAAATAAAAGAGCTTATATCGGTTGCGTCCATTGCGTGTAATCTTTGTTTCTTCCCGAAAAAGCCCTGCATCAACCAAAAGCTCAGCATATCGCACATCTTCGGAGGGAACCGGCGTGCCCAAACTCTCAATTAAAAGGCACAAATAACCCTCTTGGCTGTCTAGTGCTGCTAAAAGGCAACCCTTGAGATATTCACTTTTTTCATCCATGTAGCGGCATAAATACTCTTGTAGATGCTCAACCATAAAAACCACCTAAAAACTCACTATATCCTACGTTACAGCAAATTTAAGGTTTATCGAAGTGGTTCCGTAGTATATTTTTACTTGTGTTCACATTCACTACTGCCGAGATGTTTCACCTTGAAAATCATCCAAAAAGACCTCCATCAGGGATTTCTAAAAGTTGTTCCTGACACGCCTGATGACCTCTGGCATCTCTACAACGTCGTATACAAAGGCGACGAAGTTTATGCCTACAGTAGCCGCGCCATAAAAAATGACACTGAATCATCTCGCCCCAAAAGCGGAGAACGCGTCTCAGCATTTATGGGCGTCAAAGTCGAATCTGTGAGCTGGGACAAATTCCTAGGCAAACTCCGCGTGCATGGCCTAATCATCCACGCCCCCGATATCATCCCAACCGGTGCTCATCACACACTTGCCATATCCCTCAACCAACAAATGACCATCGTAAAAAAAGAATGGCCCAACCACCTCCTAGACAGATTAACCAAGGCAAGTGAAACCGAAAAACCCCTGCTAATCTTCTCCATAGACGATGAAGGTTTTGCTATTGTTGAAACCAAACAATACGGCTACGAAACCCGTGTCGAACAACGAACACGTCTACCCGGCAAACAAGACGCCGACAAACGTGTAGAAGCCACAAAAGCATACTTCAGATTAGCCCTGACCAGCCTTGAAAAACTCTGGGCTATTAATCGCAATCCTTTGGTTATTATCGGCGCTGGATTTGTAAAAAATGACTTTGTTAGCTACCTCCAAGACGAAAACAAAGACCTTTCCAAAGCCGTAGTAGACATAAAAAGCGTTAACAACGGCGGCACCGCCGGAATAGATGAGGCCCTTCGCTCAGGTGTACTGTTAAAAACCGCCCATCAGCTACGCATCCTAGATGAAACCGAAACCATGGAAGAAATCATGAAACGCCTAGGCAAAGGCGAAGGCAACGTAACCTACGGCCTAACAGCAGTCGAAAACGCCGCAAACATGGGCGCCATCGAAAAACTCGTAGTCGCAGACACGACCCTGCGCGATGCCGATGAAAATCAGCGCCTCAAACTCGAAGAACTCATGCACGCCGTGGAACGCCGCCAAGCAGCCATAACCGTAGTAAGCACCGAACATGAAGCAGGCTTCAAACTAATTTCTCTGGGCGGCATTGCCGCACTGCTGAGATTTCCAATCTATCATCAACAAACTGAAAATTAAAATTCAAGTATGCAAGTTTGATTGCCATGCCACCAACAGAATGGAAACACATAAACACCGTTCAGAAAAAAATCCGCATAACACGAATCGAAACAACCCAAAACCAACGCAACATCTACGCCTTTGACATAGAACAAGCTACCCCAATTTATCTAACCGCTGACAAAACAGTAGATCTATCAAAGATAAAACGTGCCAAAATCTACCAAGCCACCCTCCAAGTATACGAAACAGAATTCACCCCAGAGCTCCAACAACGAGTCCTCGAATCCGCTCTAGGCGACCCCCAACGATTCAAAGCAATACAGACCATGAAAGCCTCAGGCGCCAAACCAATCAAATATGAACTCACAGAAATCAAACACTAACCAACAGATTCAACCACAAACCTATAGAATTGAACAGTAGCCCGGTGAATACCTGCTTTTTTAGGTAGAGCTGTTAATTTTTCAACATCGACCATAAAAGTCAAACCTTACTGGATAGCTGTGCTGTACAGGAAGCTTTAAAGGGCACCATCAAACCGCATTTCTATGATATCCAATTGAAACTCTTAATCAGTCCTAGCAATGAAGCCGAAGCCCAAGAAGCCGTCGCTGGAGGCGCCGACATAATTGATGTCAAAAATCCTCAAGAAGGTGCCCTTGGAGCTAGCTATCCTTGGATTATCAAACAAATACGGCAAAACACACCCCGAGGCATCGAAGTCAGCTGTACCATAGGTGATGTTCCCAATCTTCCCGGTTCTGCTTCTCTTGCCGCTTTGGGTGCGGCATCTCTAAATGTTGACTACGTTAAAGTCGGACTCTATGGATTAAAAACAGTTCCCGACGCAGTTTTTCTGCTTCAGCAGGTCTGTCGAGCTGCCAAAGACTACAACCCTCAAGTCAAGGTTGCTGTAGCAGGGTATGCGGATGCACAAAAAATCGGTTCGCTAAATCCTCTGCTTATTCCTGAAGTAGTCTACAAAGCTGAAGCAGACATCGCCATGATAGACACAGCCGTCAAAGACGGTACCAACCTATTTAGTCACCTCACCCCAAATCAGCTCCAGTTATTTGTGGATTCGGCACACAAGTTTGGTTTGCAAACCGCTCTAGCAGGTTCTCTGCGAAAACAAGATTTGTCTGTAATCTATGCTTTAGGTGCTGATATTGCCGGTTTGCGAGGTGCAGCATGCACAAACAGCGACCGAAACAAAGGCCACATAACCCAAACACTGGTCACTGAACTGTGTGAAACCCTAAAACAACTCCAATCATAACCGTTTTTTGTCTTTTTATGGCAAGCTCTGACCGCAAGTGTTTGCGTGTTTTTTTCGGTAATATAGACGCAACATTAAAATGATAATCACCAGAAAAATTATACAAATCGGTATTGTATATGGCAATATATTGGTTAATTGTGGCGGATATGTATTTGTACTGCCAAAATCAGTATATGCTATAACATAGAGGTCAGCTACCACAAATAATTTGTTATCTGCGGAAGTTATGGGTTGTACATAGTGGTCAAAGGGTTCCACTCCAAGTTCCATACCTGTTGTTTTGTTAAGTGCCCAAAGAGCCTTGCTGGTTGACAAGTAAACTGTATTATTAAGCAATGCAATTTTTGATAGGCTGCCATGAGGACTGTTATTTGCAAACGGTGCTGTCCACACTAACGCGCCATTGTTCACGTCTAAGCTATAGATATTTCCCATATATTGAAAATTGTCTATGCTCTCATTGTACCACCCCGTTGTATAACCCCAAAAAATCATCTGCATCTGAGTATCAACTTCTATAGGTGAGATGTCTGACTCCGGTGGGAGAGCTACTGGGGTATTCCATGCTAAGTGTCCATCTGGTAAATTCAGGGCATAGATGTAGCCGTTTGATGTTACAAACAGAAGTTGATCATTGTAGATTGTAGGTTGATAGATATCCTCGTTGAGATTAATACTCCAAAGCTTTGCTCCAGAAGAGGCCTCTACCGCAATCATGGTCTGCCCTATATCAGCATAGTTTGCTTTATAATCCCAAAAAATAATCATGTCATTATAAACTAGAGGTTGTTTGTCGCTAAATCCCAAAATTGACCACATAACAGTACCTATGTCTGGATTGAGGCGATAGGTACTTTTTTCATTGTAAGTGTTATCCTTGGTGTAGAAGAAGCCGGAAGCAAGAACTAAATTATCTTCAAACGCCCAAACACTTTCAAGGTAGGGCAATCCTGGAAGGTCAACCGATGGGGCTAAGGTCTCCCAAAGTAACTTTCCACTGATAGCACTGTAAACTCTCCAGCTAGATTGTTGTACAAATATTCTATCATTGATTACATTAAAAGTGTCGGGACCACGTTTGTGTGCGGACGAGGTGTCTCGGGCGTGGAATTGGAGTGGCAACAACTTGCCTGTTTTCACATCAACAGTTTTTACTACGCCGCCAATACCATAATCAGGTGAACCAACGTATACTATTCCGTTTTTTACTATAATTGGCCCTACTGAACCATAAACTCCAATCATATTTTTCCATAGTCGAGTCCCGGTTTTTACATCAAAACACACCAAGTTGCCCCACACATCAATCGTAAATATTTTTCCATCAGCAATGGTGTAGGAAGTAGCAAAATTTTCAATATCTTGTATAAATATCCTCTTTGATTGAGGTATAGTGGACTGAGCTTGTAGAAAAATGGGTGATTGATGCTGAATTTGTAAACAAGTTAAACCCTAACTTCCCGAATTAAGTAATATGTTTTTGATTCTGGGCTTGATTTTGGCCTGTTTCTGTAGCAGAAGCCTTTTTATGGCAAAAACATATTACTTAAATAAGTAATATGTAGGGGAT
>NZ_WRFL01000089.1:0-8165 GCF_009778815.1 Candidatus Bathycorpusculum sp. | reverse complement strand
GGTTCTTCTGTTGTTGCTTCTGCTGTTTCGATTGCTGGTTATACTTATGATCCAACTGATAGTCGTAGTGTTGTTAGTGGTATAGTTGCTGGTAATGGTAGTTTGGTGTTGAAGCTTTACTACACACGCAATCCTGACGTTGAATACATAGTGCATTATTACAGACAAGGTACATCCACTCCTGTTGCTCCAAGTGAAACCGTAACTGCTCAGACAATGGGTTCTACTGTGACTGTATCTGCAAAGAATATTGATGGCTATGTTGCTGCTCAACCTACCTCAGTGACTGCAGTGCTAAATGCTACCAATAATGTCTTTACATTCTACTACACTGTGACCCAATTTACCATAACCTACGAATTAAATGGCGGCACTCACTCCCAGACTCCTAGCACATACACTGTTGATGATCTTCCACTGTCTATTGCACTTCCAGATAAGACCGGTTACCCCTTCCTGTATTGGGTAGCAACTTTCTCTAATGGCTCACAGATCCAACTACCTACTAGTGAAATTCCCGCTGGCACTACTGGCAATATTAGATTAGCTGCAGTTTGGAGCATCACCCCAACCGAATACTCTGTTAGATACGTACTAAACGGCGGCGATCTCGCTCCTGGCTATCCAATAACATACAATGTGCAAAACAGCATAACAATCAATACCAACACTGTAGGCACTCCAACTATGGCAGGCTATACATTCCTACGCTGGACCGCAGTTTATGCTAATGGTACAATGTTTACATTGACTACTTCAGGTATTCCTACTGGATTAATCGGCGATGTTACCTTAGTTGCAATTTGGGATCCTACACCAATTTCATATAATGTTATCTATGAATTGGCCGGCGGTGTTAATGCTCCAGGTAATCCTGAAACATATACCGTGAAAAGTATCTTCCCAATACCTGTATATGCACCAACTAGAGCAGGCTATGAATTCCTATACTGGGTAATAACCTACTCAAACGGTACTCAACGTCAGCTGCCTACTTCAGGTATTATCGATGGTACTACTGGCAACATTTGGTTGACTGCAGTTTGGAACCCTAACCCAATTTCATACTCTATTAGCTATGATTTGGATGGTGGTATTCCTGATACTGGCAACCCCAGTATATACAATGTGGAAAGTGGCGCAATTAGCATAGCTTCTCCAACTAAGGACAACTATACGTTCCAAGGCTGGATGATAACCTATGATGATAACACTACTCCAACATTGTTGTCTGGTTCAGTGATCCCTGCTGGTACTACTGGTAATATTCTGCTGGTTGCTATCTGGGAACAAAACCCATAAACCCCTTCCCTTTTTCTTTTTTTTCTATAAATCTACAACCCGACAAATGTGCCCTGATCGTTTTAGGATAATTTTATGCTCACGTTGCAACCTTAGGCGTCATAAAAACATCGCGTTAACTACCTTTATTTGGAGTCACATAGCAGCCTAACAGCAATAAACATCATCTCAACAGAACAACAAAACCCACACCCAACCACTCCGCCTCCGCATAGACTCCGTGATCTTTTCAAAAAGTAGGTGATAGTTACATTATTAGTGATTTGTGTGGTGTGGTTGTAGGAATGCTTTTTTGGTTAACTGTATTATGGTAAGTTGAATGATTATGGAGGAAGCGGAGTGAGAGTTGTTGTTTCGTGGAGCGGCGGCAAAGACAGTGCTTATGCTTATTGTCTTGCAAAGCAGCAGGGTCACCAAGTGGTTTCTTTTTTTACTTTGATGGTGAGTGAGGAAACCTCTAGTTTTCATATGCTTCCCGCAAATATCATCGAGGCGCAGGCTAGTGCGGCGGGGGTTTTGTTTGTAAAGCAGGTTTCTTCTGCTCAAAGCTACGAAGCAGATTTTATAGCGCTTCTAACTGATTTTAAACGTCAAGGGGTTGAGGGGTTAGTTACTGGGGATATTTGTGAGGTTGCTGGACATGAACCCGGCTGGCTGGATCGCATCTGCCAAAAAGTTGGCTTAACCCCAATAAAACCGCTCTGGATGAAAAATACCCATCAAATCTATCAAAATTATCTCAAAGCTGGTCTGAGTGCAACTGTGGTGCGTACCAACAAAGTTTTGGGTGTGGATTGGCTTGGTCGCATCTTGGATAGTCAATTCTATGTTGATATTCAAAAACTCCCCGGAGTTGATCCCTGCGGTGAGGGTGGTGAATATCACACTTTGATCACTGATGGTCCCAGCTTTAAGCAAAAAATAGAGTTGGTTGAGGCTGAGAAGAAATGCTTAGATAATGGCTCAGGATACTTAGACATCAAGAAGTGGTCTCTAACTCCCAAGTAGGTGTAACTTATGGATGTCATAGTTGCAAATAATCCGCTAAAAGCTCAACGTTTTCTCCAAGAGATTAAAGGTAAAACTCCGCTCTTTATAGCAACCATTGCTACTACGGAGACGGGTAAAATTCCTGGGTTGTCAGCGGCGGGTGTAAATCCCGATTTTACCGATTTCACTCCCCCAGCTGATGCTGAGTTGCTGTTGCTGGGCAAATGCAGATCCATTCAAGGTGTTCCTATAACTCCTGATGGTATCCCCACGCCTGCGCTTATAACCACCTCAGCATTGCATCTAGCGGATATACCCGTATTGATTGTAAACGGCGGAGTCAAAGTTAAGCCGCAGGTTCCCTATATAGATGTCAATGGCAGTCCGGGGCGCGATATTCGAAGCGGCGACTCGGTTGACAACGTCGAGGAAGTCATTGAGCGTTCTACAGTTGTTGGTGAGCATCTAGCAAAAACATCTGATTATTTGGTCATTGGTGAGAGTGTACCGGGAGGCACAACCACTGCATTAGGGGTGCTCTCAGCTCTAAATATTGTTGCTCAGGGCAAAGTCAGCAGTACCCTGCCAGCCAATCCCCATGACCTAAAAGCCCAAGTGGTTGCTGCCGGGTTAAGTGCCGCCGCCCAAAAATTTGGAAACTTTCAGGGAGACCCCATAAAAGCCATATCTGCAGTCGGCGACCCCATGATGGCCGCTGTTGCCGGGTTAGTTATTGGCGCTTCACATAAAACCCCCGTTCTGATGGCTGGTGGAACACAAATGACCGCCGTCTTAGCAGTTATAAACGCCCTAGAACCCAAAGCACTATGCAACCTAGCCATTGGCACCACCCGCTGGGTCACCCAAGACCAAACAAGCGATATATGTGGCATCGTCAACCAATTTTGCGACGTTCCCATCATAGCCGCCGATCTAAACTTTGGTACTTCTCAGTATCCGGGATTGCAAATCTATGAAACCGGACTAGTCAAAGAAGGCGTAGGCGCAGGCGGCGCCTCTATAGCGGCCATGGCCCAAAGCAGTGGAGCGGTTGATAAGCAAATTCTTCTTAAGGAAATAGAACGTAATTATGCCTCACTGATGATGCAGACCAAAAATAGCGGTAGCAACAGCAGTAGTAGTAAGTGAGTCTCTTGAGCATACTAAATCCGCTAAAGAATCTGTTGTCTTTCTTGACTGTTTTCCCAGTTAATATGGATGAAAATATGCTCACCGATTGCGCCAAGCACATGTGGGCGTTTCCCCTCATCGGGGCTTTGTTGGGTCTTTTAGCGGGTGCAGTAGGCTGGGTGGCCCTTCAATTCATTCCTAGTCTAGTTGTTGGAGCCATCAGCTTGGCTTTACTGCTATGGTTAACAGGCCTCCACCACACCGATGGCCTGCTAGATTTTGGAGATGGCATTATGGTTCATGGCAACGCTGAGAAAAAAATTGCGGTTATGCATGACCAACTCACAGGCGCAGGCGCCATCGGACTAACCCTTATGACCTACATAGTTACCGCATTTGCCTTTGCCGAGTTTGGCAAAACCATCCCAATTGCTGGATTCCAAATACCTTTGATTGTCCCAGGATTAATCATCGTTGAGGTATGTGCCAAGCTCTCCATGGTGACAGTTGCCTGGATTGGCAAATCCGTCCACCAAGGCATGAACTCAACTTTTCTATCAGCCATGCATGGAACCGGCGGCAACTGGCGCTTAATTGCCGCATTAATCATCTCATTTGGCATTGCCCTGCCTCTAATCGGCTGGAGCGGTCTATTTGTAGTTGCAGCCGCCATACTCACCGGATTAATCATGACTGCAATTGCCCACAAAAACTTTAACGGCGTCACAGGTGACGTATTTGGAGCCACAAACGAACTAACCAGAATGGTTTGTGCAGTTGTATTACTGGCGGTGATTACATGGGTATAACCGCATTAGTCATGGCCGGCGGAAAAGGCACCCGCATGAAACTCCCCCAAGAAAAACCCCTGATCGAGGTCAACGGCAAACCTGTTATCGAATATGTGTTAACAGCCCTAAAAAACGCAAAAAAAATCGACCGCATAATCGTTGCCACAACCCAGATCACCCCCAAAACCACTACTCATATTCAACAGCACCACCCAAACATAGAACTCATCCAAACCCCCGGCAAAGACTACGTATCCGACATGGGCTACACCGTACAAACCCTAAAACTAGGCGTATTTTTAGCCATAGCCGCCGACCTGCCCCTAGTAAAACCCGAAATAATCGACACTATCATCGAATGTTACCACCAATCAAAAAAACCCGCCCTAACAGTCGCAGTTCCAAAAGCAACCAAAATAGCACTGGGAATGTGTGTAGATTACTCCTTTGTAGAACAAGACCAAGAACTAGTCCCTGTGGGCATTAATGTAATTGATGGCAGCAAACGCTACGGCGATGAATGGCTAGACCAAGCCATATGCATCCTAAACCACCAAGAACTAACCGTCAACATAAACACCACCCAAGAACTCCAAATAGCCCAACACCTCCTACACCTCCAACAACAACAGCAACAACAAAAACAAAACACCACAGAAAACACTAACGCAGGCTAATTAGGCGTTAAGCTTAGCGCTTACAGGGTAGAGTTGAGCTTAACGTTTATATTTTGGTTTACTTTTTGCATATTTCCGAAATAGGTATTCTACTAAGTAGGGATAACAGTATGGCGTATTTAACAACAACAGGTTCAGGACAACCCGTCCTTATTCTAAAAGAAGGAACAACCCGAAGCAGAGGCAAAGAAGCCCAACGAAACAACATCATGGCCGCACGCGTCATCGGTGAAGTGCTAAAAACAACTCTAGGCCCCCGAGGCATGGATAAAATGCTCATCGACAGCCTAGGAGACATCACCATCACAAATGACGGCGCAGCCATCCTAAAAGAAATCGACGTAGAACATCCTGCAGCAAAAATGATGGTCGAAATCGCCAAAACCCAAGACGACATGGTCGGCGACGGAACCACAAGCGCAGTGGTGCTCTCAAGCGAACTCCTCAAAAAAGCCGAAGAACTCCTCGAACAAAACATCCACCCGACCATTCTTGTAAGCGGCTTTAGAAAAGCAGGCCAAAAAGCCATCGAAATCATCGGCAAAACCGCCCAACCCCTCGACACAAAAGACAAAAACCTCCTCCTCAAAGTCGCACTAACATCCATGAGCAGTAAATCCCTAGGTGCAGCACGTGACCACCTAGCCGAAATCACCATCGAAGCAGTCAAACAAATCACCGAACAACGCGGCGAAACAACAATCGCAGACATAGACAACATCCAACTCATCAAAAAAACCGGCAAAAGCCTCACAGAAACCCAACTAATCCAAGGCATCATCATCGACAAAGAAGTCGTCAACCCCGGCATGCCCAAACTCAAAGAAAACGCTAAAATCGCACTCCTTGACTCTGCCCTAGAAATCGAAAAAACCGAAATCTCAGCCGAAATCAGAATCAAAGACCCCAAACAAATGAAAGCATTCCTAGACCAAGAAAACACCATGATGCAAGACATGGTCACAAAAATCAAAGCCTCAGGCGCAACCATAGTCTTCTGCCAAAAAGGCGTCGACGACATGGTCCAGCACTTCCTAGCAAAAGACGGCATCATCGCCGCACGCAGAGTCAAAGAATCCGACATGGAAAAACTCGCACGCGCAACCGGCGGCAGAATCGTAAGCAACCTAGACGACCTCAAAAAAGAAGACCTAGGCTTTGCAGGCCTAGTGGAAGAACGCAAAATCGGCGACGACAAACTCATCTTCGTCGAAAAATGCAAAGACCCCCACGCAGTCGCCATCCTCATACGCGCAGGCCTAGAACGCCTAGTAGATGAAGCCGAACGCGCCCTAACAGACTCACTCTCCGTCGTATCTGACGTAATGGAAAACAACAAAATCGTCCCAGGCGGCGGCGCCATCGAAATCGAAATCGCCAAAGAACTCCGCAAATACGCAACCAAAGTCGGCGGCCGCGAACAACTCGCAGTCGAAGCCTTCGCAGACGCAGTCGAAGTCATCCCCCGCACCCTAGCCGAAAACGCAGGCCTAGAACCCATAGACATCCTAGTCGAACTCAGAAGTATACACGACAAAGACGACGGCAAATTCAAAGGCCTAAACGTCTTCACAGGCAAACTCCAAGACAGCATCGCAAACGGCGTCATCGAACCCATCATGGTCAAAGAACAAGCCATCAAATCAGCATCAGAATCAGCCGCACTCATACTACGCATCGACGACGTCATAACCGCCAAAGCACCCAAAGCACCCGCAGGTGCACCCGGCGGCATGGAAGACTAACCCCTTCCTCCCCACCTTTAACCCTTTTTAACTTATAATTTCTAATAGTCACAACTTTTAGCGGTTAACTTACCGTTCGATGCTCTACAGAGGAGACGGTAAATTAATAGAGGAGAAATGTGTATGTAGGCTAACTTATGCTCTGGTAGTATAGTCCGGTCAAGTATAGCGGCCTCTCGAGTCGCGGACCCGGGTCCGAATCCCGGCCAGAGCACCATCCTTCTGCTTCTGTTGACCTCCTAAATTTTTAAATTCCCAGAAAATACTAAGAACATGACAACCACTGAACTAATCCATGACTATGAACAACGCTTTGCAAGAGCATATTGTAGCCTCAACCAACTCCAAAATGGTGAAGTTATATAGTTTCCTTGACCCTCTAAGTGTTCGATCTTTCAATTGTCCGTGACGTTTATCTTGCTTTAATCCTTCAAACACCCAAGCGGAATAACCCATATACCATCATCACGTTGATACGCAATTTGTGTTGCTGTCACTATTGCTAAAAATGAAGGCATCCCCATTTTTTCTGTATTTACATTTTCTTTAATAAAATAATTACTGGATTTGGCCATATGTTTTTTCCTGTTTTGGCTAAAAATTTTTTCTTGATTTGGACAATAATAAAAGAATAACAAACTGTTCACGAACTGTAGACGGAAACATCTTCAAAGCCATCTAACACTCAGTTTATCGTTCAACGAAGTGAATGATGATAAAATTTTGAACGATAAAATGAACGATAACAAAGAAGATCGTGCGCGTATTCTTGTCTACATTGTGCAGAACGGAGCGATTAGCACAATGCAAACTGCGCAAACCATCGGGCGTTCGCACAGCACGCTCGCAGGGTATTGTTGTAACTTGTCAGCGAAAACATTCTTTGGCTCCTCAGGCGTGAACAGGAACAAGTCGTATCGTTTAAAGACAGTGTCTGATAAATTGTAATTTGTCTTCCCTCAAAATTATTTCATGTATAATCAAAGTTAAAATGAGTGGAAGAAATTTGGTGGTTTAGGCAAATTTTAATACTTTGTAAAGACCCACTCGTGATAGAATTATTAATGGGCACGCTAAAGAATGATTATGAGCTTCAATTCGGATTGGACAATTGATGATAGTGAAAAAGGCAAAGCGTTAAAAGCTGTTGAGGCTGAAACAAAGCCGTTAGAGTTGATTAATATGGCCAAAACCGTACCACTTCAGGATGTGCGTGTAGTAGCGATTAAGCAGGTAGAAGAACAAACAGGATTTGCTGATGTTGCCAAAGGTGATGACGATCCTGATGTGTGCATAGCGGCGGTTAAGAAGTTATCTGTACCCACTGTACTGGCTGACGTTGCCAAAAACGCTAGGTATTCTGATGTGCGCAGAGTAGCGCTTGAAAAATTAGATAACCAAGCATGGTTGGTTGATATTGCTAAAAACGCTAAATATTCTATTGTGTGTTTGGCGGCGGTTGAAAAGATCGATGATCAACAAGCGTTAGCTGATATTGCAAAAAATTCCAAATACACTGACGTACGCAT
>NZ_WRFL01000088.1:0-8191 GCF_009778815.1 Candidatus Bathycorpusculum sp. | reverse complement strand
TTGTGTCTAAGAGTTCTGTTATGGTGGATTTAACTATTCGTTTGTGGTGTGCTTTGACTATGCCTGAAATTTTTCAACAATGGCAAAATCAAATGATGTATATCTTTAGGTGAACACTCTCATTTTTTTATTTCCCACTCTTTTTTTAAGTACACTTATTTTTCGTTTGCACTGGCCATTGGTTGGTTTATATGTTAAGTGGTTTTGTTGTTCTTTATTTTTGCCTCTTCTGTCATTCGTAAAGGTGAATATGATTTCAGATTGTGTAAAATGAAGTGTTTGCATATAGATTGGTGGATGCTTCCGATTTTTAGAAGGCGTCTATTTCAGTTAGATGAATCTCACTTTCAGAACTACGGATAACATTTAAAGATTTAAAGAGATATTGAAAATATAGTAGATAGCTTGCATTTATGGATGCGTGATTGATGAAAATAACAAAAGCAGTGATACCAGCGGCAGGGTTGGGTACACGGCTTTTTCCTATGACTAATACGCAACCTAAAGAAATGTTGCTTATAGGGGATAAGCCGACGATTCAATACATAATTGAGGAGGCGAAAGCATCTGGGATCGAGGAGGTGCTTATAATAACCGGTCGTTATGAGCGTGTGATTAAAGAGCATTTCGATGAATTATATAAATCGAGGGCTAAACTTTTAAAGTCTGGTAAGGAGGCGTCGTATTTAAAGACGGAGCAGTTGTCTAACCTGCCGAATATATCTTATGTTCAGCAACCAGAGCCGTTACAAGGGTTGGGTCATGCAATATTATGTGCTAAAGAATTTGTTGGACATCAACCTTTTGCCGTGTTATTGGGTGATGATGTCGTGTATACTGATGGTACACCCTGTTTGAAACAGATAAGTGATGTTTATGAAAAATGTGGTACAAATGTTTTGGGTGTGCAAAAAGTTTCGCATGAGGATGTTAGTAAGTATGGTGTGATAGGTGGTGAACGGTGTGGTGAGCGACTCTATAGGGTACGTACATTGGTAGAAAAACCAGCAAAAGCGGCTGCCCCTAGTAGTATTGCTATTTTGGGACGATATATCTTAAATCCGTCTATATTTGAGTTTTTAAAAACTACAAAACCAGGTGTAGACGGCGAAATACAGCTAACTGATGCGTTGTGCAAAATGGTTACACAAGAGAATATGTATGCGTACGATTTTATCGGCAGAAGATATGATATAGGCACAAAGAAGGGTTTTTTGGAGGCAATTGTAGAATATGCTTTACGACAAGACGAATTAGATGAATTTAAAAAATTTTTGATAGATACAACAAATAAACTAATCAAAACGTAATTAGTCAGTTTCAAACATGACGTTGAGTCTGAAAATGTCTGTATAGTGAGACAGGACAGACACAGGTAAATAATCGCTTTTCACACTAAGACATTTTCACCTTTTTTGGACAAACTTGTGATATATGTTTTTTCAAAGTACGCCTGCCAGGCACAGGTATTTTCGAGATATCTAATAACTTATCTATAACTACATCATCAAGATCAAATTCCTGATCTCCAGAAGCACCATATTTTTCTTCTAACAATTTTCTAATAGAAAAAGCTATGTAAGGGGTATTACTATCGCTGTTACGTATTCCTCTGATGTCAACAAACCCTTTATCACTCACGCGATCTATGAAATCGGGTAGCTTACATTTTATACCAGAGTTTTGAGCTTTTGTAGCTGTAAATTTATTGGCTGTATGACACGTACCACCTGCAAAAATGAATATCGCTCTACCAATGTTCAGCTCATACCCTTTTTCATAATACTTGCCATCTTGCATTGGTGCTAAAAAATACCTCAACCAACCGTTGCGTGCACCAGCTAAGTCGCTGTCAAATTCATCCCAAAATACAATTGGAAGTTTACGCTCTGCTACTATGTCCTTAATCCGGTTAAACGCAATGGATAATTCACTAGGGTGAAACATTTGAGAAATATTAAAGTTAATACCCTTAACCGAGCTATCGTTTTTACTTATATACTCTACTATTTTTTTAACTGAAAAAGTTTTTCCAGACCCTGGTGAACCAAAAACACATATTGATAATGGTTTGTCCTCTTCATTTTGAGAAATGTATTCAACAAGAAGGTTGTAAATTTGTCTATGCTGTTCAATTTCATGTCGGGCTATGGAAATAAGATCACCGTATTTTAACCGTGGAACACATTGTAACTCAGATATATCGCAACCATATTTTATGATCTCTTGGCACAATTTCTTATTCTTTTTTTGTAGAATAGTGAATTTTGACTTGATTTTAGCATTAGATATTTCGTATTTTTCACTGCCTAAAGGCGCAGATTTGCCAGTACCAGATATTTTGTCAACAATAAAGTCGTGAATGACTTCATATGGATAACTTCCATCTTTCTCAAAGCCCTTATCAATAAGGTGTCTCATTGCATCAAGACCGATCCTTGCCCCTGTGACAACAGGATCAACAATTGCAACGCCGGCTATCATCGCTTCCAACACCATAGTAATCGTTGCCTGAAACGTTAGAAGCAACCCAAACGGGGTAGAACACTTTGATTTTGTATAGTCTCCTTCAAGCTCAGTTGGATAAAAGAGCAGGGTGTGTTTACCTGTAGTTTTATTCAATACTAGTACCCCTTCGTGCTCAAAACAAATAATAATAAATTCAAACTTTTTTAAAACAACGTCATTATCTATTACTAAAAAAGTTTCCGTTACCAATTGTTCCCATGAAAGTCCGTCATGTATCGTACACAAATTTGCAGGATCATGAACTTCTCTAAGATCACGCGCATTTAATATTATAATAGTTTTATTATATTGCTGAGTTTCATCCAATTTGGTAACAAGATGGGATTTTTCCATCTTGCTCTGACATATAGTGCGTACAATCTTCCACGCGTCACGATTTTTGGTTATTTCGTCATATGTTTCATAAGTACTATTGTATAAATCACAAACAGTAATTATATCACAATTAGCAATAGCAGATTTTTTATCTTCGGTCAACGACTCACAGACGCTGTCTTCATTTTTTGCTGTCCATAGGAACTTACCCCTAAAGAGCCTAATCTTTCCTCCAATTTTTCTTTTTATCCAAGTCGAATAAGTGTTCCTAACATAATGCTCGTCTAAATCATACGGTTCAACAGACAACTTTTTTGTACACAATAAGTTGTATAACATCCGTGCAGATGCTGGATGGTTCGGCGTTTCATCGCTGTTAATATCCAATTGGTGTTTATTGTCTAAGTTAATTGGTGATATAAAAAAATGATCCTGTGCACTGTCCCCACATACAAACACGCTTTTTTTTGATGACATACTACAAAGTCTCCTTAGCTCACAAAAAGTTTGAGTCTTCAAATTCGCCCTTTTCAGCTAATGCTAATACATTTTTATATTCGCTGACATATTTGGAACCACGATTTGAGCAGTACTCCAGAGAGGACACCCCATTTAATCTAGCATCTGCCCACTCGTTATGATGATTAAAAAAGCATATATTGCATTCAGGTTTATACATTTCGGTATCATCCAATTTTTGTTTATATTCACTGTAGTGACAAACAATTGGTTGTGAGTCAGGGCGTTCTCCAAACGAACAATATTGTGTACAGCAACAAGGATAAACAACCCCGTTTGCTGCAACAAATGGCCTCATTAGATACATCCAACATTTGTCTGGAAATTCTGTGTTTGGCTTCTCGTCAAAAACACAAAGATCAGAAGACTTACCCTTTTCAGTTAACAAATTATTTTTTTCCATGTTTTTCTTTACAGCGTCTAAGTCTATATTAGAAACATTGTTTTGGTCGGGAACAAATCTTACATTTAAAAAGCCTAATTTTTTTGCAAACTTAACTGCGCGTACTTGCATTAACGGATTTTGATTTTTAAGGACAACATAAGAATATGACCATTTTATAGTATTCGGCATTTTATGAACTATATTGTTGAGCACTGTTTCAATATTCTCAATTTGTTTATCGTTTTGGTCATCACTTAAACTGATTCTGCACCACTTTATTGATTTAGCTGATTCGTATTCCAACTTATTCAGCAATGTTCCATTTGTAACTAACCCTACTTCTATTTTTTTTTCATGACAATATAATAATAATTCATTAATGTCTGGGTGACAAAATGGTTCGCCTCCGCCCGTTATCGTTATAGCTTTAGTGCCTAATTTCAAAAATGTGTCAATAATATTTTTCAAGTCGGCATAGTTTAATTGTAAAGATTTATCTCGATGCTTAAAACTACAAAAAGAGCAGTGCATATTGCATTCATTTGTCACTGATAGCTGTAGATGCACAGGAACAAACTTTTTGTATTTGTCTATACTATCTTCCAAAGCTTTGTTTACCATTTCCTTCCATGGAAGCTCTGACGTTGTGCTAGTATGAAAGATCATTTTTTCAACCAGAATCTTATGGCATTGGATTACACAATACCCGCATATTTAGTTTTTTGTCTGAGCGACAACAAGACTATTGTACTCATCTTGTTTTTGTAGATGAAATCAGGGTCATAGATATTATAAAATATTTATTAGATTAGTGTGCATACATTTATTTAGTGTTTAAATATGAAGCCTCAAAGTCTAAGTCAAGATTTTGAGGGAGGCTCCAGACGCAAACAGGGCAATCCCACCACGTCACTAATTTGTTTTGTATGTTTCTGTTCTTTCATTGTGGAAAGTTTATTATGTATAAGTTGATTTATTTCCCTTAGTGTTTGATATGAATTCTCAAAGTCAGGATACGATTTTGGGGATGGGCTCCGTACTCAAACAGTGTAATCCCGCTCGAGGCTCCATTTTCCTGTGGGCGAAGTCTGTCGTTTTACCCTTTAGTTGCCTCGTGAAAAATCATTGTCTCAATATTTTGTCCTATGAGTGAAAACATAATTTTTGTAAATACTCAAAAATCGTTAGTTATAAAATTTAAATAATGGAATACGTTAAAATTAAATAACCTTAACTTGGTTAAATTATTGGAGGAGACAAAAAATTGAATAAAACAAAAATAGTAGTTGTGATGGTGCTTTTATCATTGTTGGTATTAAAGCGCTTTTAGTGCAATCAACACAAACACATTCGTACAAGCTGATGATAGTGGCAATGAACGATTAATTAGCGGTTCAGGACAAATAGCAAGAGCTTACTGGCAGTTCAGCGATGGAGGTTTTATGTATGCCTTTTTTGCGGAACAATTAAAAATTGATGATGAGACTATTACAAATGGTGTGTACATCCAAATTAATCATAGTGGTGGTTTGGATGAATCTTGGAATTCAAAAGAATTGACCGAGACCGAGCTCATCCAGATGGATGCTGATAAAATATCTATCTCTACATCCATGGAGTTCAAACGCGGCGGATCTCCGGGGCTTCACACTATAAACCTTGTCTGGGACCTCACTGACCCTTCTCTCGATCCTGCAGTAATTACAATCACCAATCATAGGTATGGCGGTGGTGGTACCTATCGGACAAAGGATGTTGCTATGTGTATTGTAAATCCTGTAAACACTGCTACTGTGTCTGCTGCCGTTACTAAGGACAAGGGCAACACAAACACACTTAAAATCGACATTACAGAGCCTTATTTCGCCTTCTTTGCAAATACAATTAAAACAGCATCACTCTCTAAAATATTCACTATTAACAATAATGCTGCTGGAACCTATAAAGTAGGTGACTATGACGTCTACGTTGATACCAAAGGCAATGACCAAATACGCGCATGTTACATAGTAACAAAATAACCTAAACAACACTACCTATACATATCAAGTGAAAATATTCACATTTTTTTCTTTATTTTCTGAATTATTATTTGTAGTTCAAGTCTACGTTATTTTTTTTGGAGTTTTTCTATCTGTTTGCATCGTTCCATTACTGCTGATGCTATGTGGGTGCGGCGGTTTTGGTCTACTCGGCTAGATTTTGCCAAGGTTTCTATGATTTTGTCGTAGACCCCGTCAAGTTTGTCTATGTTAAACCATGATAAATCCTCAACAAGTTTTATCTGTTCTACGTGGCTTTTGCGAAACGGTTTACATTCCAGAGTGGACCCGACATGTGGTGTGTTATTCCAAAGCGAGGTGCCGCTGTCAAATACTGGTGCTAATCCACTCCATTTCAATGTTGTTGCGTTGCGGATAAATCCAAAGTTATTGTAGTGTCGATCCTCGTTTGATATGACGTAGTCTAAAACCAGCATTTTATCCAACTTGGTTCTAACATCAGAGATATTGAGTGCGTCACAGCAACGCAATAAATGTGTGTAATCGGAGTCTCGGTTGTCTTTTTTGACGGTTTCTTTGATATGTTCTGCTGGAATAAGCTCGGTGTCAGAGGTGATGAAATTTTCACACAAACTGTAGGGTTTGCCATTGTCAAAGGTTAGGGTGTACTCGATATGTGAAATATCGAGCAGTTGCATTATTGTGCTGGCAATCACTTCATTAAATGGTTCCTGCTGATAAACGCCGCTACTGCCTTTCATCAGAACACGTTTGCCGTTTACAATTATCCATTTCTTTTGTAGCCAACCATCTGATGTGTTGTCTGGTGACATGAGGTTTATGCGGGCGGGGTCGGTTTTGTGTCCAAAGAGTATTTCGCCTATATCCTTTGAAAAATTGTTGTGGAAAAAATTAATTTCGCGCCATTTCAGGCCGGAATATTTGGGGCAAATCCAGTATTGATCTGAGAGGCTCAAACCATAACACTTCTCAAGTAGCATTGAGGTGTCGCTGATATGGAGCGTTTCTAGGGCGGCTTTGAGGCCGTCGCGGGTTGCGGGAATCGAGCGCCCTATCCACCAAGCATTTATTGCTTTGAGGTTCATGCCGAATTTGGTGTTAATGCGTAGAGGTAAATGATTGGGGGTTTGCAAATTAGACAAACGCACAATACGACCGACATCGGCTGGGATTTCCATGTCAACGACCGGTATGTCTTTGTGCATAAGGGTGTAGTCCATTTGCTTACCTCACTTCTAAAAATTACAATAACCCATATTAAAATATAACATAAATGCTGATTTGATTTTCAAGAAAATTTTTGTTTACTGTAACTTACCATAATTAATTAACTAACTATTAAAAATAAACTAAATAAACTATGTTTTTGAGAAGGAGCCGGCGCAAATAAGTTGATTGTTTGAGCCTTTGCCTTGTCATGTTTGTATGTCTCTTTTTTTCTCTGCACTTTTTTGTTTTCTGAGAAACAAAATTATACCTATGGCAATACAGATTAATGGAATTAAAGCTATAGCCATAAAAGTTGCTATCCCTACCCCTATCATCGTAATATATTGCTCTATATCAAAAGCTCCATTGTCTACCGTATTTGGTCTGTTATTTGTCGTGGGGATTTGTGTACCTTTTGTATAGCTGATATCATAGTTGTTGTATCCTTGGGTAAAAGGAGTAGTCCACGTGACTGTGTTGTCTATTTGTGACTGGTATAACTTATCATGTGTAGGGTCTCGGTCGTATGCTGTTGATGCGTAATTATTTGAAAAAATCGCTCCATTAGAGACAAATAGCGCATCTAGGTTTTCATAAAAAATACAAATTCCACCGCCATTGCGTTTTGCTGTGTTATCTAAAATTTTACCGCCCGTTAATTTGAAAATGCCGTTTCCAATACAAACCCCTCCGCCATTAGTTGCGGTGTTGCCCGAAATTTCGCCATCTGACATGGTGAACTCACTATCAATGTATACCCCTCCACCATCAATGGCAGTATTGTTAGAAATCACGCCACCCGACATACTAAAGTCACTCCCAAAAAACTCATACACCCCGCCACCGCTATATGCTGTGTTGTTAGCAATCATGCCGCCTGACATACTAAATGAGCCATGGTACACACATACACCTCCGCCTTGATTGTTTCCGTTATTGTCGGCAATCAGACCGCCTGACATATCAAATATGGCCCAATTGGATACCCCTCCCCCATATACTTGCGCTGTGTTGTTGGCAATAACGCCACCCGACATACTAAACGAACCCGACATACTAAACGAACCCGAACTATTCATACAACTAAAGTATTGCTTTGACCGCATTATAAGTTAGGATATAGATGTTTTAGTTTACCTCTTGCTTGTTTTGTGGTAAAATGCCAATCTATCTGCTTACCCGAACCATTTCGATCTGCCGCCCAAACCGA
>NZ_WRFL01000087.1:0-8229 GCF_009778815.1 Candidatus Bathycorpusculum sp. | reverse complement strand
TATTAGGTAAAAATCATCCCGACACAGCAACCACATACGACAACCTTGCAGGCGCCTATTATGGCCAAGGGAATTATGCGGAAGCCTTAGTGTGGTTTGAAAAAGCTCTAACTATTCGTGAGAAGGTATTAGGTAAGGATCACCACGATGCTGCAACTACATACCATCACATCGCAAACATTTGTCGTAAACAGGGGAATTATGTGAAGGCCTTAGAGGGGTATGAACGGGCTCGAACTATTCGTGAAACAGCTTTGGGCAAAAACCATCCCGACACAGCAACCACATACGATTGTATTGGACTATTTTACTATGAACAGGGGGATTATGCGAAAGCCTTGGAGTGGTATGAGCGGACACTATCTATTCGTGAGGCGGTGTTGGGTAAAAACCATCCCGACACAGCAACCACATACTACAACATCGCAAATGTCTCCTATGGGCAGGGGGATTATGGTAAGGCCTTAGAGTTAGCTGAGCAGGCTTTAACTGTCCATGAAAAGGCATTAGGAAAGAGCCACCCGGCCACTATTTCTGTTTACAAATCCATCTCGGAATGGAAGACATAACAAAAATGTTGCATATTTCAATAGTTATAAGTACCCATAATAATTTTACCTATAAAAATGGTTGTCTTGAATCTGTCATTTTAGCTATTAATAATCAAATCAACATAAATTTTGAGACCATTATTGTTGACACTGCAAGTGATGAAAAAAATATCAAGTTTCTACAGAGACTACATAAAAAAAATCCTAAAATTAAAGTTATTTACAGTATAATTAATAATGTATCTGTGGGACGAAATATTGGGGCTAAAGCGGCAAATAGTGAGCTTATATTATTTTTGGACGACGATGTATTGCTACCTGAAAAAGACATATTGGAACAGTTAGTCAAACAAGCAAAAAATAAAGAATACGGTTTGTCTGCAACTAGACTCTGGACTTTTAAAGGTTGGTACCAAAAGAATAAAAAATTTCTCAACGAAAAAATAACACAAAAAGCATGTGATTATGCAATACCGACATCAGAGCCTAATCCAGAAGTTCGGAGAAAGAAAAATGACCGACATCTTATACGAACATATATCGGTAATTTTGGTTTTATAAAAAAATCGGCTTTAATCGATGTCGGATATTGGGATGAATACTATGAGGGATACGGGAGAGAGGACAATGCGATGGCATTTAAATTATATATGAAATATGGTAAACCTGCGATATTAGAGGAACTATGTGTCATACATGTATGGCATGAAATAGCTAAAGAAAAATATGAGCAACTTGAGAAGAATAAAAAGATTTTTGATCGCTTGTTAAAGGAGAATAGGATTGAAAAGTTCCATATCGGCCGAATTCTATACAATAAAGATGATGTGGTTGAATTTATAGACAGGAACCAAGTTAATCCATCCACATAAAATCACTACCTCAGATAACCTGAAATAATCACAGCCTTTTGCTATGCAAGTGCCGCCTTTGAAATCAAAGTTATCATGAGAAACTCGTTTTCAGATAACTCAAAGAGCAAATGATAAGAAGAAAATATAGGGTCATCATTAAACGACTTAAAGGGAAAAAGAAGTTAGCGTAAAGTTATTTTTGGCCAGCAAGAATATGTCACCAGAAAAAGTATAACACAACCCCCTTTTGTCGATTGGATCGTAAGACGATTGTTTTTTATCGACAAGGTTTATAGAACTGGAATCAACCGACCAGTATAACACAGAGTAAGCAGTAGAGGGGATGGCGAAATCAGCATAGCTTATGACGATTTTATTGAGGCAATGAAAAAGTATGGCTCAACTAAACGAGATATTTGTGTTCATGGAGTAGGTATTGAACCTGAATTAGTTCAAGAAAACATCATCATAGCGCCGTGGTGGGAACCATCGATATTACCGTCTCTTGGACGAGCGGTTTACCTCAGTGCACCAGATTTTACTTCAACAAAGGTTTGGAATATAGAGAATGGCGACATAAAAATGACGTACATAAAAACTGGAGCTGGTGCACCGGTCATAATGGACGCGTTACTATCGTTAGGTGTAACAAAATGTAAAAAGATAGTTTTTATCGGCTCAGTCGGATCATTAGATGAGAACATCAATATTGGCGATATTGTCATTCCTCAATACTCTATTTGTGGTGACGGCGCAAGCAGATATATTTCTTCAGAAAATTTACTTCAAGATGTATTCGGAAAAGTGGCATATCCTGATGGCCTGCTCTTTGAAAAAGCAAGATCTATAACAAAAAAAATTTGTGAAGAAAACAAAGTTAATTGGCATATCGGACGAACATTTAGTATAGATACAGTATTCGCGCAATTTGCGCATATAGACTATATTTTAAGGCAAGGTTGTAATGTAATTGAAATGGAAACCGCCGCGGCTTTTGCTGCAGGTAAACTTATGAAACTACCGATAGTAGCACTTTTTAGCGTATCTGATAATTCCGTTTTGAAGAAATCATTAGTTAGTGGTAGAACAGAAAAAGAGATGAATTATAGAAAGTTCACACGACAAGAGTTGTTCCCAAAAATTATTTTGGCAGTCTTTCAAAAATGATATTTTACCCTACACTATCATCTGTTGATAGAAACAACAAAAATAGCTATGTTTTGACGACGTAAACAATCGTCCGTTGGATCCAAATAAATATTCATATTCAGGGTCTCAAAAGAAGGATTGCCGTGGATATCCCATAGCTTCGACATTCGCGGCCCAATTGGTTTCAATGGCATTGGAAACCCAACCTTGGCGGCAAATTTTTGGATTACAATGCTCAGCGGCAAGCCTGTGGTAGAAATAGAACGTTCCCAAAGCAATTTTTATGCGTTCCAAATCGGGTGATAGTTTGGTCTGCAAGACATTTCCAAGCGCCATATCAGACCGATTGCAAAGTAGAAAATCCGGATACTCAGTCCCATCAGCACGCAAGACCCGATGAAGCAAGGCGTTGTAACAATTCGCGAATGGCTTGGGGGTATGCAGAAAATAGGAACCACTGCTGTTGTCAATATGATGAAAATTCGTTTTTTCCCGAAGGAACAAATCAAATCCAGGTATATTAACCGCTAACTTGTTAACATCCTGTACCGTCTGTGCCATTCGCTTGTCCATGGATCCGGAATCGTAGTGTTCTACGATATCAATATCAGGCGCAATAGGCCTGAACTGTATGTTAAATTTCTCTTGCGCAGATTTGGACATAGATAAATAACGTTTAAACCAGTCCTGTAAAAATATGGGGATACTCTCGATATTTTCATCGCGGAACAGAAAGCCTATGCCCACAAAAGATATGTCAGAGTCGAGGAAGTGCTCGATATTATGTATGCATGCATCGTACATGTCAACGCCTTTTATGTATTTGTATTGCTCTCTGTTAATCGCGTCAACAGATGTTCTCTGCCAGTCATAGCGATTATACCAATCTCCTTCTGGGATAAAGGTATTATTGTTGATTAATCCAAGCTCCATATCTGGGTCTATGCTTTTGAAAAGGGCCGTAACGTCGTTGTGAGTCTTGCCTTGGCTTTTATAACAATTTGGCTCACCTCCGCCTGTGACTGTAATCGCTTTCGGGCAGAGCGTCTCAATATACTCCTGCAGAGCGCTGAATGGAAGGGTTGCGTTCTGCTTTTTTCGGTAATGACAGTGGATACAGGTCAAATTGCATACATCGGTTATATGGCACTCAAGAAGGCCCGTCTGATAACAAAACAACAAATCACTTTTGATTTCCTCCAACGGCATACCAGATATAGCAGAAAGTGTTTCGAGTGCGCTTTTTACAGAAATCTCTCCAAAATGCAGTTTTTCAAGCATACACTTTATTTCCAGCCAATGCTGGTTGTCTTGGGTAATGCCTAGTTTCTTTATAATGTGTATTTTTTCCTTTGCCAACGGGATATGGTTTATTACACAATTTTTATTGCGCAAAAAGTTATTTACGATTTGTTTCATGTTATATTCTCCGGTGTTCCCGCGGTTTATTTATGTATTTTTTTGCTTTCACAGCTGGTTTTTTATTTCCAAAAGATATAGAATATGTTTGTTCTTTGCTCCCGGTGATTTGGTCACTGCAGTTGATAAAATACTTGAACCTGCTGAGCAAGTCATCAATGATGAATGTATAACCAAATTCAGTATCGTTCGCAGATCTAACATTCAGGTTATATCCATACATAATAAACCATTAACATCCATACCGTAATATATGCCTAACTCAAATAAACGACAAAAATGCTTTTAATTCGGATATGATTTGATATCTGATATCCAATGGAATGTACAGATTCTATCGTTTTTTAATCGTTACCGCAGAGTTGATACCTTTTATTTCCATAACTACGCTTTGCGTTAAGTAGTTTCCAATACTGAAAGAGAAAAAGGGGTTGGGCGAAAAAATTTGCTGATGGCGATGTCGCCATGGAGGGTTTAGTGCGAATCCAACATCCAGTGCAAATCGACGGGGAGTGTGTCCGGCACCTAACGCAACCATGACAAGAAATAGTGCTCAATTCACCAATCACATACTCCCAAGCGTGCCAAATATGGCAAAAACATTTTGACGACACTGCCGGCAAAATTGATGACAAGATATGGAAAAATTTGGTTGAAAAAATTAGCAACCATTTGGAAAACAGAAAAGCAAAATACACCAACAAAACCACTAAGTAATGTCGATAAAATAAAATACTACTTGAAACCTATTTCTCTTGTGTAAAATCTGCTTATCAACAAAACTCGCAGCACTGCCGCGAGTTTTAGAAGAGGACAACAATATGCCTAACGAATTAGCCCAAAAATGGGCCAAGGAATTCAACGAATTACTTGAAATTTACGAAAAAGCAAAAGCAAAAGCTGACTATACAGTCAATAAAATCGTTGTTGATCTGTATTGGGAAATTGGCAAATATTTAAGTGAAAAAGTTAAAACTGAGGGGTGGGGCAAGGCTATTGTTAAAGAATTTTCTGATTTTATGCAAAAACATCACGCGGGGCCTAACGGATTTTCAGCCTCAAACATGTGGCGAATGAAGCAGTTCTATGAAACCTATAAAGAAAATGAAAAGCTCGCAGCACTGTCGCGAGAAATCAACTGGTCCAACAATATGATTATAATGGCAAGAGCAAAAACTAGCCAAGAACGTGAATTTTATTTAACATTGGCAACAAAAAACAAGTATTCAACGCGTGAATTAGAACGTCAAATTAACGTTTTAATGTTTGAACGCAAAGAAATCTCAGACCTTGTAAACAAACAATATCTCTACAAAAGTGAAGGCTTAAAGGCTTTGCGTGACAGCTACACATTGGAATTTGCAGATTTACCTAAAAAACATAAAGAAAGCGATTTACAAAAAACGATTGTTGCAAATTTGAAGGACTTTATACTGGAATTCGGCAAAGATTTTTCATTTATAGGTGAAAATTATCGGGTACAAGTTGGAAATTCAGATTTTTTCATAGATTTGCTATTTTTCAACAGAGAATTGTCATGTCTTGTGGCGATCGAGCTTAAAGTTGACAAATTTAAACCTGAACATATAGGTCAAATGCAGTTTTACTTAGAGGCGCTAGATAGAGATATTAAGAAACCTAACGAAAATCCAAGTGTGGGGCTTATATTGTGCACCGATAAAGATGCCGCCGTTGTTGAATATGCCCTTAGCCGCAGTATGACCCCAACACTTGTAGCAGACTATCAACTACATTTACCTGATAAAAAAGTTTTAGAAAAAAAGCTACGAGAATTACAAAACACAATTGAAACAGACGAAAAAGAGGTGTTTGAAGAAAGTGTTACTGGGGAATAACATCCAAAAAACGGCAGAAAGGACAAATGTAGACACAGGTCAGTTGGCAAGCACTGATTTAGAAATTTCAGAAACAAAAACTAATATTGAGTTCTATCTAGGCGAGGATATTCTACAGGGTGAGAAAGTTCCATTTTATTTGTTATGGAAAGATAATTCTATCGACAAAATTAAATTACAATATACTGGTTTCAAGTCTATTGTTCGTTTATTCAATGTGAACGAATATGAAAAAATTGACGGAGGAGCAATCATAAGGAAAGAAGCTCTAAAGTCACCTGGATACCTCGGAGGAACACTTTCAACAGCAACAGCAACAGCTCTTAATGAGAGCCCATCTCAGCAAGCATGTTTGGTTATTGACATAGAATACTCCAATGGCACTTCTATATCGCTGAAAGAAGATAGAATATTACATTCCGCTCGAGCATTCCTTATCAATCAACCATCTCCAATCAGCGTTCCCATAAAAAAGAACCAAGAATGCATAAAAATCAACATAGAGGGTGCCGCCAGCGTAAACATAGATATCTCACAATTAAAAGGGGGTTTAGAATTAAAACTGCCTCCAGAAGTTCTAACAACAATGGAGAGATTTGCTATGGCAGTTATTGAAGGCATGGAAATACTAAAGAAGGAGTACCCCCAGCATTCAGAACTACTCTCATTGTTCAAAATGGAAAATCAAGAGAATAAATCGTTCAATCAACTTATGAAGTTGATTCAACATAAAATGGAGAAAGTAAAGGAAGACAAAGGCTTCACAGAGGCATTGGCTTATGTTTATGTTTCAGCGATTATGGAGCAACAGAAAGTCAAGGATTCTATTCTGATTCCAATGTTTGAATACCTAGAAGCTGGAGCAACCACCAAGGCTTTTCTTATCTCTCCGTTTTTATGTGTTGCAGTTCCCAAAGGTGGAGGAACATTGAAATGCACATTGAGATTTTATGATCTTTTAAGGCATAATTGTGTTAAACCAATAAAAATAAGAACGCATTTGATGGCAACAGAGGACACTTTAGTTCCATTGAAAGAGCTTATACAATTCTCAAGAGGAAATGAAAATGACAACAGTAAAAGATGTTAAAGAGCTTCTTGAAATAGGAAAACAGGTGTCCGCTTATATTAAGTGTGATAAAGAAGATTCACTTAGACTAGAATGCATGAATTCTATTGGAGTCTATGAATCGACAGTCACCGTAGGTAACGCTTTTTCCAGATGGGTCAACAAATTAAGTAAGAGGCCATTCAAGTTTGATAGCAATGGTGTCTATAACGTAAAAATTCATGCTCTAAAACCTGTTCTAAGGGAAATCACTAATGAAGTTAAAACTGAATGTAACAACCAAATTGCAATTGATTTTAGAAAATGCTTAAATTTAGAAATGTTTCGGATAGAAATTCACTACCGAATGAATGAAAGCTCACTAAATGCGTTAGTTCATCAACGCTCTTCTCCTGAACCATTTAAGGATGGGAAAAAATACCATCTTTCTGCTCAACTGATAAGTCCTCGGAGTCTAACCCATGGTTTTTCATCAGTTGATGTTAAAGATTACCCCGTAACTGCACGCATTCATATACAAGAGAGCATAGACGTAGCTTTGCCCTCTACGAAAATTTTCAAGCAAATAAGAAAAATTGAAGAGGAATTACTCAGCGATCAAGATCCTCATGCAGTAAGTAAAACCCTTCAATTACATAGACAACATAGAGAATTAAAAAAGCGCTTTGAACAGGAAAAACCAATGCAAGCTCTCAGAGAATTATTAATTTTTCTAAGACCGGAAAAATTTCTAAATTATGTAAATGTAATTGATGATTTTAGACTTCACAAATGCAAATGGGGTAGCGGACTCATGGAAGTTGCCAGTAACATCTCACTTCCACAAGAAATGGATATAATGACAAGAACAGATTTAAGTTTAGACAAACCAGCAGCTAAAGGAATCTTAGAGTATCAAGAGACAGCCTTCGCACAAGAAGTCAAAAAAATACTTAACCCAGAAAGTTAGCATATTATCACCATGATAAAGCAAAAAAGTGAAGGTTTGGCGTCATCGTCATTAGGCGTATGTTAAACCCTGCCCTCGGCACCACTACAGCCTTTGGAATATGCACACAACAAAAATTTCGCTTACGAAAAAGATCAATCTCGACTTTTTCACCATAGCAACAATGAAGTTCAAAGCCTTCTTCAACTACAGGGAAAATGAAAGATAAGAAAAACTTGAGCTCAATAGTTTCTAACGCTAAAATAGAAAAAGGGGTTGAGCGAAAAAATTTGTTAATGGCGACGTCGCCATGGAGGGTTTAGTGCGAATCCAACCCCCTGCACTCTTTATAAAGAAACTACAACTGGTTTGTCCAAATGGCGATAAAGCCAAATAATGATTT
>NZ_WRFL01000086.1:0-8290 GCF_009778815.1 Candidatus Bathycorpusculum sp. | reverse complement strand
TAAACATGCACGAACCTAAACATGCACGAACCTAAACATGCACGAACCTAAACATGCACGAACCTAAACATGCGTAAATCGAAACCAGTGATGCTCGCCCCGGAAGGGGCGAGTAGTTCACTTAATCAAGGACTTTTGTTGGCTTTATTTACAACGACCACAATAACTGAAGGCGTCAATACTGTTGCAAAAAATGTGCTCATAACTGCTTCGAAAAAAGGAAATAAGCAATTGAAACAGTTTGATGCTAAAAATATAGCGGGACGTGCTGGACGTTTTTCTCAACATTATGTGGGGCGGGTTGTGTCCATTGATAAGAATTTTTTTAATATAATCAACGGAGCTGAAGACGTATTAAATCACAAAAACTATGATGTAAGATCAACAAAAACAGATGTTGATTTCCAAATTACGCGAGTGGAATACCTATCAGAAACGGAGTTGGCTGAAAAAAACCGCATAAACACACTTATTAAAGCGGCAAATATCCCTCAAGATGTTTTTGATGCTTTTAGAATAGTTGGACCAATAGCTAAACTAAATCTGTATCAAAAAATTTTAAGTTTGTCTGATGAGCAGATCTCACAAATTCAGAAATTGTCTAAGAGTATCGTAAAAAGCAAATCACCCCATTTGTATTGGGACGGTTTTCAACTTATTATGAATATTATCCGCCCGATTGTAAAAGAATTAAAGTTGATTAAACTTATCGATTATAGGATAAAAAAAGATTATTCTTTAATTACTGGTCTTCTCAATTCATTCCTTGAACGTGGGTATGTGGGGATGGTTCGATACTACACTGACAGGCAGGATAATCCATTAACAAAAGATGAGGCCATGCGTACAGTTTCTGACTGCGTTTATAATGTTTTTAAGTATCATTTAGTGAAATATTTGGGTTTATTTGATGTTTTTTATAGGTATATTTTGTCATCTCGTACAAATTGCGAACTGAATGATGTTGTGGGTATTGGAACACTTTTACAAAAACTGGAGTATAATGCAATTACTCCAAATGCAAGGAGATTAAGCGATTATGGTGTTCCTTTCAATCTTGTTTCTTATTATGACCAAAAAGATGGACTACGTCAGAAAAAATTTGACGCATATGAACAGTACATAGACAAACAAATTCAATCGCTACTCGACTAAAGTTAATGACATCAGGCTAAGTATGAAAGACTATCTAAAAAGCGCCGTTAAAAATAATAGTCCGCATATGTTATAATGAGTACAAACGTAGCTATAGCGCTGTTTGTCCCAATAATAATTGGACAATCATGTTTTTCCTCTTCAATTATCGATTTATACTTAGAACTCAATATTTTAACTCTTTGTAACTCCATAATTTAGGCACGGTTAAGATTACTCGGACTATATTAGTGAATGGAGTATGTCGTTTTTATTACCATTTGGTGATTTGCCGAAAGATATGTCGCACGATTAATCACTAAACAGGCCTCAGAACTATTTGATACCAAAGCTGTATCTGACTTAGGGGTTGAATTCAACAAAATTGCTGGAGCACCCGACTTTGTTGGCGACAGTGGAATTGTACGCTCTATTTACTGCCTAAACGACAATAGATCAGAAGGTAACATCTTGATGCTAAACGATGTATTCTACATAGTAAATAACGCCGATGGAACACAAACAAGATTACCTATAGGCACCCAAAAACTTCCTGAAACTCCAGTCCCTCAGTAAGTCCCTAGCCGTATGATCCCAAATAGAAAGTACACATATTTTCTACCATGTTTTTGGTATTATTTCCTTCCAGAAAGTAGCCGGCTGTTTGTATGTGTTGTTGTTTGGTCGGTAGGTTATTAAGCTGTTTTTGGTGTTATTCCTATGATTATGTCGTGTCTTACTGCTGAAGTTGTATGGAACCTAAATCAATATGATCTATGTTCGTTTCTGGATTTGGGCTATTTCAAACCGCAGCGTCCTGTTATCCGTTTCTATGTTCCCAGTTTTATCGGCTATACAAATAGGCATTTCTGTAATTCGGCGCAAGTATTTTCTTCGATTTCGGTAACTGGTAGCACTTGTGCGCTAAACTGTAAACATTGCAACGGAATTTTACTCCAAACTATGCAACCTGCGATTTCACCTCAAAAACTCTACACGCTGGGTTTGAAGCTTAAATTGGCTGGTGTACGGGGTGTGTTGGTTAGTGGTGGTTGTTTGGTGGATGGGTCGGTGCCGTTTGATGAGTTTGTGGGTGTTTTGGGTCAGTTTAAGCATGAACTGGGTCTGACCGTGTTTGTTCACACAGGTATTATCGGAGAGCAATCCGCATTTTTGTTAAAACAAGCAGGTGCAGATGCCGCCTTAATCGATGTCCTTGGATCCCAAAAAACAATTCAAACCGTATTTAACACAAATACGACACTTACACTGCAAGATTACCGGGTTTCCCTAAAGTCTCTTCATGATGCCCAGCTTGGGGTGATTCCTCATGTTATTGTAGGATTAAACGAGGGTAAACTTGAGGGCGAATTCAATGCGCTAAAAATTATCAAAGAAACACTCAACCCTGCCGCTCTTGTTATCATTGCGTTTATGCCTCTTCCTGGAACAGATATGGCCCAAACCCCACCCCCCCACCCTATAGATATTGCTAAGACAGTTGCTGTTGCACGAACAATGTTTCCCCACACCCCTCTGGCTCTGGGGTGTATGCGTCCCAAAGGTAAACACCGGGCTCAAACCGATGTACTTGCACTAAAAGCAGGAATTGATGCCATAGCATTCCCAAGCCCCGAAGCCATAGAATATGTCAAAAAAAACGGCTACAAAACAACGCTATCCTCATACTGTTGTGCCCAACTATATCAGGACTTTAAACTTTGACCACTAACAATTCGACACTTTGCTTGCAGGGTTGCTTGTGTTCTGTTTTGGGTTGTGGATTTTTGTGGAGAGGCCGATTGTCCATGCAGAGATTGATAGTGCTGATATTGTTTCGGGGATTGCTACATTTGATACATAGGGCCAGGTGAACTGTAATATCCATGGAAGAGCCGCTATGATGGCTATGGTCGCAGTAAAACCGGCTATAGTGTATTGGCGGGTTTGGTAAAAGTTGTCGGTCAAGATGACTAGGGCGGTGGGTACCAAAATAAAGAATGTTACTGCAACCATAAAGTGCACTGGCACAAAACTCTCGTTAAAGATCCCAATCAAAACTAACATTACTGCTGCAACACCAAAAATCCAAGAGCCCAATCTGCCAGTCCAGGTTTTATTCACATAGTGGTGCAAGCCAAATATTGCAAAAATCAAAACCAAACCCCCTGCAACACAAAGACCGCCATTAAACAACCACTGCGTTACACCTGAAACAACACCAAGATCACTTAGAGCGTTATTGGTCCAGCTAAAGGCAGGATAAGTCCCAATGGCTAATAGAATACAGATAATCGCGACTGCCGGTGCACTAAATCCGGCTATAGATCCAATTTTTGGTGAATTCATAGAGCAACAATAGATATTGGCGATTACTGTTTTAAGAATATGTTTATGTTGCACAAGCGTCAACAGTACTGAGCCAATCGTCCTGTGAGTTTTGTTTATGAACTGTTGTTATACCAACAATATTGTGGGTTGTCGTAATACTATTAATAAAGGCGATAACTCCGTGTAGTGGCTAACGATTGTGTTCTGTGGTGTAATGGTGCTGTTCAAAATACTCTTCAGTAGGTATCTAAAAATTATTAAGTTGTTAGCTCACATTCCGCCTAATAGCGCATATCTGAAGCTAAATGGGGGCACTAAAACCAAGTTGACACATTCTAATCTAACTATTAAAAGTGGTATATACTGGGCTGGTGGGTTTTTCTGAAGTTTTTGCATATGTCTGATCTGCATATTGGTAAGAGTGTTCATGGGTTTTCTATGCTTGAGGAGCAAAAACATGTTTTTGAACAGATAATCAGCTATATAAAATCTGAGCAAGTTAACGCAGTGGTTATTGCAGGTGATATTTATGATCAGGCTATTCCTCGAAGCGAGGCTATTCGTGTCTTTGATGATTTTCTAACTGAACTGGCGCACACAAATGTGGCTGTTTTGCTTATCTCTGGTAATCATGATTCGCCTGAGAGAATTTCCTATGCCAACCGACTGTTAACTGAGAGGCAGTTGTTTCTCTGTGGGTCCTTTAATGGCAGTTTGCAAAAAGTAACTCTAAATGATGTGTATGGTGAGGTAAACTTTTGGCTTCTGCCCTTTATCAAACCTTTATCGGTGTGTGGTTTTTTTGGTGAACACTCCATTGAAACCTATGCTGATGCTTTAGAGGCAGTAATTAGAAGTGCTGATATTGACTATAGCGCACGTAATGTGCTTATATCCCACCAATTTTTCACTAAATCTGGTGTTGTACCTATTCGATGTGACTCTGAACTAACTCCTGTGGGCGGAATAGACGCAATTAACACCGGTTTAATTGTACAATTTGATTATGTTGCATTGGGTCATCTGCATGGCGAACAAAAAGTCGGCGCAGAACATATTTGCTATCCAGGCTCACCCCTAAAGTATTCGTTATCTGAGATTGGGCAGACCAAATCGGTGTTGCTGGTAGAGTTAAATCAAAAAAGTGATTTGATCACAAAAAATCTTTCCTTGGTTCCCCTTCATAATATGTGTGAAATTAAGGGCAAAATAGCAGAATTGATGAGCCCCCAATTCGCCTTACAAATCAACAAAGAAGATTATCTGCACATTGTGCTAACTGATGAAGAGGAAATTCTTGATCCGATGGAAAAACTCCGTAGCATCTATCCCCATGTCATGACCTTTAGATTTGAGAATTCCCGAACAAATCACGATTGCTCATCATACCAAATTTTGACTCAACCCAATCAGCTCTCAGCTTATGAGCTGTTTAGTGAATTCTTTTTGGCTGTGTGTGGGTGTGCAATGAACACCGAACAATCCCAGATCGTAAAAGATCTGCTAACCAAGGAGCCTGCCCCATGAAGCCTCTAAAACTAACTATGAGTGCATTTGGTTCCTATGCCGGCACCGAAACCCTAGATTTCGCGGCGCTTGGCACAAATGGTTTGTATTTAATTACGGGTGAAACCGGGGCGGGTAAAACAACCATTTTTGATGCCATCTCGTTTGCGCTGTTTGGTGAAGCAAGCGCTAACACCCGTGATAAGCCCCAGATGCTTCGCTCGGATTTTGCAAAAGAAAAAACCAAAACCTGTGTCGAACTCGAATTTTCTTCTAACAATAAACACTACAAAATCAAGCGTACCATAAAAGAAAAAGGTCAAGACGCTGATCTCATCCTACCCGATGGCACACTGCTCAGCGGTAACAGTAACATTAAACCCAAAATCACAGATATTGTCGGGCTTGATCGCGACCAGTTTGCACAAATCGTCATGATTGCACAGAATGATTTCCTTCGCTTTCTCCAAAGCAACACTGATGAGCGCCTAAAGATTCTACGCCGCATATTTGACACCGAAGCACTAAAACAATTCCAAGAACACCTAAAAGAGCACGTTAAACAAAAAGAGGCTGAACGTACTCTAATTCTCCACAACTTTGCCCGTTACAATGTTGATGTTTATAAACGCACTGAACAATTTAGCACATGGGAACAGCAAATAAAAACCGATAAAACTGAATTATTAAGTGCAGACAATCAGCTTGATGCGTATAGCAAACAAGCACGTGAGCTCGCCGCAAACCTTGTCATAGCTGAGGGCCTCTGCAAAAACTTTAATGACCTTGCCAAAGCACAACAAGATCTCCAAGCACACAACCAAAAAGCACAAGATATCACACAAACAACCCTGCACATAACCCGCGGCGAAATAGCACTACACAAAGTAAAACCCCTAGACGATTACGCACAAAAAACAGCCGAAGAATACGCAGATGCGACAACTGCGCTTAGCCTTGCACAGACACAAAAAATCAGCGCGAACACCGAATTAGAACAAGCAACCCTCGCCCTTGAAGCGTTACCACCCCTTGAGAGCGCACAAACCGCATTTAACAACCTGATAAAAGAATGGGAAATCACAACCCAAACCCAAACCCGCCTAACAACCCTAAAAACAGAACACACAAAAATTACCAATAAACAAACCAAACTCCACCAAACCCAAAACGACCTAATAGTCCTATGTGCGGAACTGCAAAATTTACCATCCATTGATGATTATCAAGCGCAATATGACCAAATAATAACCGAGTTAACCACTCAACAAGATAAACAAACAAAATTATCCACCCTGCAAACAGACCTAACCACCATCACAACCAAACAGACCACCCTAAGAACCCAACAAACCAAATTCGAAAAACTCAATGATGCATTCCTTGAGGTTGATGAACAGTATCGGTTATTAGAGGAAACGTTTCTTTGCAGTCAAGCAGGTATACTCGCCGGTAATCTATTAGTTGGTACGCCTTGTCCTGTTTGCGGCTCAACCACTCACCCCTCACCGGCTAAATTAGCTGATGCCACCGTTACCGAAGTTGCACTCAAAAAAGCAAAAAATACTAAAGAGGACACCCAAACAAAACGAGACGCCGCATCCTTAGAATGTAATAGGTTAAAGAGTGAACTCGAAACACTGATAATACGCTTTAAAGCTGACATCACGCCCTTCATCTCGGACTCAACTGTTGATGTAGCACTAACGCTATTACCCGAAATACTTAGCGCAACCCAATCAACCGTTACAGAGCTTTTAGAAAAGAAAACATTTACCCAAACAGCTCTCTCTGAGCTTAAAACAAAAACAGATAACACAACAAAGCGGCATAATGAGCTAAAGATAGCTGTTGAATCGCTCAAAAGTGAACTTGTCCCACTTCTGGAGCGCTTTATCAGCGATTTATTTGAATTTATTCCAAACATTACCTGGGAAACTGCTGAAAAAGAACTAACCGATTTGTTTACACAAACACAAACTGCCGCAACCAAATTAACCACACGCAAAAATGATGATGAAAAAGCACTGGGGGAACTTTCCCAAAGTTGGGTTTCTGCAACTGAGCGAGAAGCAAATGCTAAATCAGCTTTAGGGTCGGCCCAAACACTGCTAAACGAACGCACAACAAACGAACAAAAAGCATTAAAAATCCACAACACTAACCAAACAAATTATGCCGTTGCTTTACATGAAAACGGGTTTGCTGATGAAGCGGAATATGTCGCTTCGCTTGTATCTGAGAGTGAACTTGCTAAACTCAAACAACTGATCTCCGATTATGAAAAAAATGGTGCACGCCTTGCTCAAGATATTGCTCGCTTGGAACAGGAAACTGAGGGTAAAGAGCAACCCGACATAGGAAAATTGCACGCGGAAGCAAAAACTGTGGAAGTTAACTCTAGGCAATTACGCGATAGACGTGATGCAATCAATAGTCGATTAAGCGAAACAACCACTGCACTTGTTGATCTTCGCAGGGCCGCTTCAGAGTTTGAAAAAAACGAAAAAGAGTATGGTGCGGTTAAACAATTATCCGATGCTGCAAATGGCCGCGATGGTATCATGGGTAAGCTTGATTTTGAAACCTATGCGCAGCTTGCTTACTTTGAGCGTGTGCTTCATGCGGCTAATCAGCGCTTAAGGGTGATGACTCAGCAGCGGTATTCTTTTCTGCGAAAAACCCAGAGTGATGATGGGCGTAAAAAGATGGGGTTAGATATTGAGGTGTTAGATGCCTATACGGGTAAGTTGCGTTCTGCGGGGAGTCTCTCGGGTGGTGAGTCGTTTATGGCTTCACTTTCGTTGGCTCTGGGGTTGTCTGATGTTGTACAGCAAAATGCGGGCGGGGTTTGTCTTGATGCCATGTTTATTGACGAGGGGTTTGGTTCGCTTGATGGCGAAGCACTAGAACTTGCCATACGCACCCTGTCTGATATTGCAGGAGGAAACCGCATCATTGGCATCATCTCCCATGTCGCTGAACTAAGCGAACGCATCGACAAACAAGTCTATGTTAAAAAAACACCCACCGGAAGCACCATCACCCTAAAAGTATAACTCGCCTCTCTTCTTTTTCCACAAATTATCTGCAAGCTGTAACCTGAATTGATGCCAAGGGCAGTGTTAGTTTGCTTAATAATTCTTTGTTTTGTGGGTTTGTTTTGTGGGTTTGTTTTGTGGGTTTATTTTGTGGGTTTATAAAAAACCTAGCAGAATACCTGCCGCGGTAGCGGTAGGATGAATGCGTCAGGTCTATTAGCGCTTTAAGTCGTAGTTTTTGTCACCATTAGATAAGGAGGTGATGGATTGGAGAAGGC
>NZ_WRFL01000085.1:0-8317 GCF_009778815.1 Candidatus Bathycorpusculum sp. | reverse complement strand
TTGGTGGTGTATCGGTAGGCTTCATCTACATATACAAAAAAGGGGTTACGATCCGCCTCAGGAGTATCCTCCCTTGACATACCCGCATTATACACAGCAGACAAAATCAAACTACCCAAAAAATTAGCAATATCCGAAGTAACTTTACCCTCAGGCAAATCCACAATCACAATCTTACCCTCATCCATAACCGCCCGAAAATCAATACCACTTTTCTCCGCCATAAACATAGGCACAATAATCCGCTCCTGAACAAGACGATAAAGCTTAGTTAGGACGGCAACTGAAGCGTCTTTGGGCATTTTGTCGTATTGTTTTTCCCAAAATATTTTGACATTACGGTCTTTGCATTTGGCTGTGAGCATATCTCGAAAATCTTGGTCAGAGAGAATATTGTAGAGATCAGGCAGTTTGGCACATTCTTTTTCCATGAGTAGGTATAGAGCGTTTAGTAAAATCATGTCAAGACGGGGTCCCCACCAACGCTCGTAGAGCTTCTCTAAAGTGTCCATAAACATTCGGGCGACTACGTCTCGTTCGTAGGGATTGTGGTGTTCTAAGAAATTTATTTGTAAAACACGATTGTCATATTTATCTTCGAATGCTGACCAAGGATTAATGTATATTACTTGATCCCATTTTTCAGGCGGGATATGAGTTAGGACAAGTTGGGTGAGGTCGCTATGGGAGTCTATAACCATAAAGCCTTCGTTATGGTCGATATGCTGTTTTATCATAGAGAGCAAGAAGCGTGTTTTACCTGACCCAGGAAACCCCATAACAAGACTATGAATCTTATCCGAAGCGTAAATGCCTAGTTTTAGTTTTTTGCCAATAACAGGGTCTGTTTCTGCATCAATACCCAATATATGGAGTCTTAGTTTATTTGTTTTTAGACTTGGATTTTGGTCACTCACGTTTTGAACCTTATCTAGAGAGACATATCTGCTCTTTTAAAAAAGGAAAATACAGACGGCGTAAAAACGGTTAGTTCGGATAGCAACACCAGTTTTCTCGTATTTTTAGCATAGTAATATCAAATTTCATAATTTTATCACTAACATTGGAAATATATGGAAAAATTACAAATACGTTGTGTAGATTTTATTTTTGCGCAGTTTGATTATATGGTGAATCATTATACGAAAAATTGCAGTGGAGAGTATTTCGCGTTTGTGGGAAATTATTGGTAAACATACTTTTGAGGTTGTAGATACACTTACGGCGGTGTTATTGTAGTGTAATGGTATAGGACGCGGTGAAAGTACCATTTACAGGAGTTTAGTAATTGCACAGCTTTTGTGTGGATGTATCGTATTTTCCTCTACGCGTCCAATAAGTGGAATAAAAATGGAGCTGAGCTTTTTTGTTATCTTTCCAAGAATTGGATGGTTAAACCTTTGGTGGATGTGCAGTCGATCGTTAATTGATTGGTTATAGGTAGACTGTTACGGATTTAAGGTCTGTTTGTGTTTGGGATGATACAGAGTATGAGAGCGCTATAAAGGTCTCAGATGAGGAAATTTACGATAATAAATATTGAAAATTGGTGCTTTTGTAACTTGGAACTATCATATCTCACCCAATAGAAATGGATGAGCTGTTTCTTAATAAACCCATATTTAAAGTGGATTCATTGGATATTTATTTAACAAATACATCAATAGTCTTATATGCAGTTATGCACACGCTTCCAGTATTATGCATAGTTTATGGGCATTATTACAATAATGTTACGCCAATATTGTATTTTGTTTATAAACCCTTTCAACAAACTAAATACACACAATTATGTTTAACATTTAGCCATAACAAGTAAAATCAAAATAAAATTAACAAACAAAGAAAAGGAAGAGCATTAAAATGAGGAATTTCAATGATGCTGTTTGGAAAGAAAATGTAACTAATGTTGTAAAAACTATCCGTGAAAATGATATAAAATTTGTTAGGTTGCAGTTTACTGACATTAATGGTATGTTAAAGAATCTTGCGGTGAGTTCAAAAAATATTGAAAGTATTTTTGAGAATGGGCAGTCATTTGATGGTTCTTCAATTACAGGTTATAGATCTGTTGAAGAGTCTGATATGGTTTTATATCCTGATCCAACAACTTTTGCAATTTTGCCTTGGAGGCCCAAAGAAAAATCTTCTTGTAGACTTCTCTGTGACATCTATACTCCACAAAATAAACGCTACGATGCTGACCCCCGCTACATCCTTGAAAAAACCATTGAAAAAGCCTGTCAAGTGGGTTATAAATTTATGTGTGCACCTGAGCTTGAATTTTTTATAGTAAAAGAATCTGAAAACGGCGGTTTACCCACTCCCATAGACTTATCGGGGTACTTTGATTTCCATCCAGGCGACTTAACTGATGATTTAAGACGTGAAATCGCTGACACTGCCGAAGCCTTTGGTATAGACATAGAAATCAGCCACCACGAAAGCGCCCTAGGTCAAAACGAAATTGACTTCAAATACGGCGAAGCCCTAGAAACAGCTGATCGAGCTATCACTCTAAAAATGTGTGGAAAAGTCGTCGCCGCAAGAGCCGGATACCTAACAACATACATGCCAAAGCCCTTCCAAGGCATAAACGGCAGTGGCATGCACATTCACCAAAGCCTATGGAGCCTCGATGGCACAATAAACATGTTTTTCTCTGAAAAAGACGCAAAACAAGGTTACCTCTCAGAGAGTGCACGCAACTTTATCGGTGGACAACTTGCACACGGACGCAAAATGTGTGCCATACTTAACAGTTGGCCAAATAGCTTCAAACGACTAGTTCCCGGATATGAAGCTCCTGTCTATATTGCATGGGCACACAAAAACCGCAGCCCACTTATCCGTGTACCAAACTTTGGCGGCAGAAAAAGCGCTGCAAGATGTGAAATCCGCTGTCCAGACGGTGCAGGCAACCCATACTTACAATTTGCAGTACTACTAGCCACAGGTCTTGACGGTATTAAAAACAAAACCGACCCGGGAGAACCCGTGGAACTAAACGTTTACCACATGAGCTATGAAGAACGCAAAGAACGCGGTATAGTCTCCCTGCCAGAATCCCTAAAAGAAGCTCTAGACGAACTTGCAACAAGCGAGCTTATGAAAGAAACCTTAGGCGAAACAGCCTTTGAAAACTTTTTAAAAGAAAAACGCCGCGAATGGGACGCCTACCGCCTACAAGTAACCGAATGGGAAGTAAACCGCTACATCAAACGACTCTAACAAAACAAAACAAACAAGAAAACTTTTAGCAAAAATTTCTTGTAAAGAAACGATAGACAAATGAAACCGCTGATTCACCACCAAAACACTAATACAGGCTAAGTTCTATAAAACGTTAAATGAAAAATCAATACATTCGTCACTGCGCAGACATGAATGATTCTACACCAGTTGAAGTACTGGGATGGATTAAAACAAAGCGTGTCTTGAAGAACACCATTTTTTTAGATATTGTTGATTCCTCAGGAGAAATTCAAGCTGTAGCACTAAAGAGCAAACTCTCCCAACATGAGTATGAACAAATGGAACAAATATCCCCCGAAGTAGCAGTTAAAGTATCTGGGATCATTAAACGAGAACTGAACAAACGAGTTGAATTGTCTGTTAAAAACCTTGAAATAATCGGTGATGTCAAATTTTGTGTTGACCCTTGTCCTCGTAGCAATTTTGATATTTTTGGAAAAAAGCATGTTAACTATGTGTTAAAAAATCGCCATCTTTATCTCAGAAATGATAAGTTAATGGCTGTGTTGAGATTCAAGAGTAAATTTTTAATTGAAGCGCATAAATGGTTCGATAGCAAAGGCTTCGTTTTTTTAGACGCACCAGTTCTCACGATGCTTCTTCTCTATGATGATGACTCAGCTTTTAAATTGAATTATAAAAATGAAGCAAAGAAAGAAAATGATGTATTTTTATCACAATGCAACATGTTTCAATTGGAAGCGGCAGTTCATGCATTTGAAAAAGTATACAATATTTCATCTTCTTTCAGAGCCGAAAATAGCAAAGGTAACCGGTACCTACGCGAGTATTGGCACTTGAAGGCTGAAATAGCATGGATGAATTTAGATGAACTTGCTACATTCGCTTCAGAAATGTTTTTTGAAATTACAAAAAACACCGTAACTAAATCCCAAAAGGAATTGGAGATCCTTAACACACCAGTAGACCTT
This sequence comes from Candidatus Bathycorpusculum sp., assembly GCF_009778815.1. Taxonomy (NCBI): domain Archaea; kingdom Thermoproteati; phylum Candidatus Bathyarchaeota; class Bathyarchaeia (SeqCode); order Bathyarchaeales (SeqCode); family Candidatus Bathycorpusculaceae; genus Candidatus Bathycorpusculum; species Candidatus Bathycorpusculum sp. Next base: position 4,130 of record NZ_WRFL01000085.1, on the reverse strand, counting down.
GATTATTTAAAACCGCCATTTCAAAAAATCACCTATGATAAAGCAATCGACTTACTACGTTCTGAAGGCAGAAAAATTGAATGGGGAAAGAGTCTTAGAACGAAAGATGAAGAAGTACTCGGAAGGTTACTAGGCGAAAAACTATTTTTTGTTCAAGGGATGCCGAATACGGCAGAAGCATTTCCGTTTTCCAAGAATAAAGAAGACCTACGACTAACTCAAACATGTGATTTGATTGCACCTATGGGATTTGGGGAACTGCTGGGAACGGCAGAGAAAATTACTAACAAAATGGCTTTGCTTGAGCGAATGTCCGAAAAAGGGAAGAATACACCTATTGATATGGAACGATATCAATGGTATATTGATCTGAGAGATTACGGTTGTGTTCCTCATGGAGGTGTGGGAATGGGTATAGAGCGTGTAATAAGGTACTTACTCAAACTGCCCCATGTGAGAGATGCAATTTCATTTCCAAGATTATGTAATCGTGTTCCGAACCCATAAGGCAGTTTGTTTGTGTCCAAAGCCAAAACTGGAATAGAGGTTATGTTTGACTTATACTCACGTTCGGCAGTTTTCCCTAAAACAGCCCAGAATTAATTTGTCATCTACCAAACATCCAAAAAATAGGACAAACTAAATACAAACAACCAAAACTAAAACGAAAAATAATTCAACATACTTTTTCTCCTAAACTGCCGAATGAGTTTTAACGAATATTCACTCACTATTACTCAGGCATAGTTATACTTTCTGGGATTTTAGGGTGCTAAATGGGAATTGATTGGTTCTACGTTCGATCAATAAACAAATGCAGTCGATACTACTTTATAATGTGGTCAAAACAGTACAACAAAATATTTGGCAACAGTTTTAATGAACTAGGGTGAACAACAGGCAGTTCACTTTCGATAGACCGCTAGGTTAACTTTCGCTAAAATTAAGGGAATTGCTTTAACACGTTCTTTATATAAATCACGTTTTTCTTCATCCAAATTGTCCCATTCCATTAAACAATCATCCTGCTTTTTTATGCCGTTACGACCAGACTCATATTTCCAGCCATACATCTTTTCTTCACGCCACCGTTCATATTCCAATTTAGCCATCATAAGAATTTCATCTTCGGCAAAAGACTGAATAACTTGACCAGTAGAGCCTTTTGGTTGCATAAAACACCCTATGAGTTCAAGTTTATCATGATAACTTTTTATCTGATTAAATTTAGCAAGCTGAACTTCAAGATCCAACTCAGTCCAAAGTTTTGCATTACACCGAATAAATTGATCACAACCATCCGCGTGAATATTTTCAGCTATTTGCCATTCAATAGAGTTTTTAATGACTGGCAACACCAGTAAATCAGCAAATGCACGAGTATAAACATGCGAATCTAATTGAGAAAATATTGGTAACGAAGAAGCCTGTAATTTTTTTCCTTTAATTATACTTTGTTTAATGATGGTCTCCATGCTTCGAGTTCCATGCTTATATGATGGCACATGCAACATAGCAAATATAACATCAACATCAATAAACCGATTGTTATTTACACTTTCTTTGAGCCTGCTGTCACGTTCACAGAAACTACGGAGCAACAAAGCACGACGAAGGATGTAACTTTTTTCATCGCTTGCACGTGGATTTGGTCCAGCAATATCAATACTACCTCTTATACGGCTGACGAAATCAGGTCCCTTTTGTTCTTTAAACTGTTCAAGGTTTTCTGGTTTTTGAAATTCTTTAAACGTCGATACCGTACTACCTGTAAATACCATGATGCACTTACCCAGTGAATGTTTACCAGTACTATCATAAAACTCGCCGTCTTGCATTGGTGCTAGAAAAGACTTTAACCAGCCGAGAGGCTTATGGTCAAGCCCAGCTGAATCAAATTCATCAAAAACGATAAGGGGCAGTTTTTCCTGCAACCTGATGTCTCGAATCCATTGAAACGCCACGCTAAGTTCTGAAAAATTAGTAAACTGGGATACGTTGAATATTTCACCATCAAATTCTTTTTCGGAAAACAAACTCTCTACAATTTGTTTTATACCAAATGATTTTCCAGAACCAGGAGAACCGAAGACGGCAATAGACAAAGGTTTTTCATTGTCGTTATTTTTGTATTCTTCAATCATATTACGTATATTGCTGAATGCTTCGATTTCCCAGCGGTCAACAGTTTTTAATTTTCCGATTTCCAACATCGGATAACCTTTTATATATTCATCACCGTGTAAAACGTAGTTAGTTGCCTGTTCGACAATATCTTTGCGATCTTTATCATTCGCAATATGCCACGTGTCCAATGGTACAGTGTTTCCCCCAGACAAGATTTTAACTGGAAATGGTTTCACTTTTTCGTTCATGCCATCAACTGGTATTGCATCAAACGGAAAGTCTTCAATGATATTAAGCTGAAACCCCGTCTTAACATATTTAATACCACTATCCAAAATCGGCTTCATGCATAGTTTATTGCCATTAAGCACGTTTGTAAATTGTAACCCTGTGGACGCTACCATAAGAGCAAAAGCATCCTCAAGTTGCCCTTTTGTTTCTTTGCGAATTGTACCCTCCGCCTTGCCGTCATTAAGCATAAGGTCAGCAGAAGTTATTACGCCATTGTCTGTTTTGATATGCACAGCTCCATCTTCAGCAAATGTAATCAGAATATGAGGAGCCTCCAACAGATAGGATATGTTGTCGTTATTGCGCAATTGCCACAAAAGATTAAGTGTCGTACGTTCCCATGATATTGCTTCACTGATCATAGCTCCGTTATCACGCAAAACATTTGCATCCAACATAAGAAAACATTTTTTTGCGATCTTCGGAAAAATTAACTTGTCAGGTAACACCTCTTTTGATGCCCACAAAACATCTTTCCCGTCAATGAGCGAAACATTAATGTCATCAAACCCGTGATCCCATAAAATAACGCTATCGTTATTCTGTGAGGTACAATTTGTATTTAATTTCTCATTAACAACCATCAATTTTCGAGAAACAGCATAATATTCCGTCTTGTCGTCTCTTTCATATTTTGAGAGATCAAAACATTCGTTATGACACAAGGCATCATTGGCTGATACATCAATTTTGAGTATCTTCGCTATAAGTGCTGCACCCCCCGGAAGTTTAAAAGACTGTGGTTCACCATCATAATTTTTACTATAATAATATGTACGCAAATAAGAGTGACCAATAATTTGAAGCCCCATACTTATTCCTCATTTTTGTAGATCCGCTTTCGGGTTATCAACTAGGCATCTCCAATTGTTGATGAGACTAATTGTGTTAATTATGGCGCCGTCGAAAGGACTCGAACCTTTGACCTACTGATTAACAGTCAGTTGCACTACCTGGCTGTGCAACGACGGCATTTTTTCCTATAACATTTGGTAGAGTACTATTTTGTGTGCCTAATATTTTTTGTGCTTCTAAGGGCCTTGGGACAAAAGTAGTTTGAGTTGTTTTTTCTTGGTTGCCCTTGTGCGTATGCATACTTTGAGAGCAGATATATTTTTTGAAATCTAGCTTCGTACTAGAACATATTATGGCATATTTATAACCATATGCCGCAATGTTTTGCGTATGAAACGCCTAACGGTCAAAAGCACCAAAGAAATGCTCGAAGTCCTAGAAGAAACCCGCGAAACCCTACTCAAAGACCACAAAACAGACTACCCCTACAGCCAATGGGAACAAAAACGAACACAAATAAAACAACGCCTAAACAACCTGCCCCAATACGTACACCAAGCCGTAGAAACCATAAACAAAGAAGAACAAAAAATGGGCCGACCCCCCAAACTAGACCTAGAAAAGAAAACCAACTTGTTCATAATGGTGCGTTTCTTAAACAAATCCAACCGCATGGCAGAGCAATCCCTCCACTACTTCCAACCCCTCTTTGGAGTAGATGTGAGCTACAAATACATTGAGCGCCTCTACAGCGATCCTGAGGTCAAACTGGTGTTGCACAACGTCTTTGTCTTACTTCTAAAAGACGAAAACGCAATCAGCGGCGAACTATCCGGAGACGGCACAGGCTATGCTGTGAGTGTAGAGAACCACTACCGCACTGGTCCTCAGAAGTATGGGAAAAAGTTTGTTCATTT
>NZ_WRFL01000084.1:0-8431 GCF_009778815.1 Candidatus Bathycorpusculum sp. | reverse complement strand
TTTAAAATACATCTTTAAAGTCAAAATAAACGACATATGGCATCTAAGTGAAGTCACCAAAAAAACCAACGACCTACTAGACACTCTAAACCTCCATATTACTTAAAACAGGAAGTTAGGGGTCGATAGCTTTCCACATAAGGGGGTTATCGAGACCTGAAGGATTATTAGCGGTTGGCCATTCCTGGTATATTAGTACTCCGTAGATTATAATCGGGTTAAAGTGGTTTTTCATTATGGAGGTTGAGGTAAACTGACTTTCTTGGTCGGAGGCAATTTCACCGCCTGGTTGACCACCAAACGATGTCGGCTTTGTCCAAAGTATATGAGAGCTTTTTGGCGCCTGACCGTATGGTTGAACGTTTCCTTGAGTGTCGTACCCGCCAGTTATGCTAAATGAAGGTCCGCCAAGACCCCACCAGTTTGAGCCAAGCTGTGCGCCCCAATCAAAGTTTGTTGAGTATATCGGTCGAGACCAGTATTCAGTCGGTAGCGGATTTTGTCCGGTTGTCGCTATCGGGTCTTGTTGTACGGTGAATGTCACTAAGGAACTTTCAGATCCAAGGTATCTGTCAGTATTTGTAATGTTTTGCCCCGGGTAAAATGCTTGCACAGTAAAGTTTCCAGTGATAGTTGGATAGTACGTCATAAATATTCCTCCTGTCGAGTCAGCTTGTTTTGGCCCAAAAGTTTCTTTCTTTCCATTGGGGTCGGTGATTACTATCGAGAGATCTTCATATCGACTACCGGCTGTACCCATGGCCGCTCCCTGATTTGGTTTAGTCATGAAGGCGTTAATATATACGGGTTGACTCACGCCAACTAGGTCCGGGCCAGCGTTAGCTATTATATAAGTTGGAAAATCTATTGTTTTTGCTGTTGGTATAGCTGTCATCAGTGTTCCAGTAGCAAACATGATTACCAAGACTGCGATGGCAATTTTTGATTTGATTCTTTTTATGTTTTTCATTTTTTCTTCTCCTATTTTTATCTCAAGCAATCACTTGCTCGATATATAAAATCCATATTCATTTCAACTTCTATATAAAATTATGGCATGTACCAGTAGTTCCGCAAGTGTGTTAATCCGTTAATGCTAAATTGAGAACCATACCTTACTGACGATTGTCAGGAAGGCCAACAAAGTATGGCTCACGGTATAAGTAGAAGCCTGATGGGGTTTCTCACCTTTTCGCAAACCCTCACACAAAAACACCGCCAAATCCCCACCCACTACAACGCCAAATACCAATCCCAAACCTCATACGATGCTTAACATGGCTCAGCCTCCAAAACAGCTAGCCCACAGCGGACTACGCCGCCTAACAAAAAAACTCCACCAAACTCACCCCAAAAAACACAAACCCAACCATCACCACCCGCCCTCCAAACCCGACAACGACACCTTCCTATACCGCCTAAAACAACTCAACCGCCACACAACACAAACCCGACTAAACAACCTCAACCGAGAAGTCCTACAAAAAGCCAAACAAAAAGGAACTTTCACCAAAAAAGTCACCCTAACAATCGACCTCACCTGTCTACCCTACTACGGCAAACTCACCCCCAGGCTTTGGGACAAAATTAATTGACACATGAAATACGGGGGTTTTAGGATTCTTCCAGCATCGGTCCACATCCGATGGGGAACTCATGAAACAAAATAATTACCAAGTAATAGACAGGACATGTAAGGGTAAAAAAGAAGCAGGTTGGTTTTAGTTTGTGGGGCTTGGAGATAGTATGAGGGGGAGAAGGGAGAGCGTGTTAAAATTATCGTTCTCCAGACCTTTCCACCCAACCATGCTTTTACTGTTTTCTTTTTTCTCCGTTTGTTTGTTTATAGTGCTTTGAATGCGTCGAACCATCGGTTGTAGTTTGTGAGCATATCAAGTGAGACGGATGGTTTGCGTTCTTCGAAGATTTGGCGGAAGTCAGCCATTGTTAGGGCACGGGGTTTGGCTTCTTTGTCGGTGGCTTTGCCGGATTCGAAGAATTCGCCGATTAGTTTTAGTTGGGCTGATTGGCAGACGTCGCGTATGTCGCTTCCGCTGAAGCCCTCTGCTAGTCGGGCTAGTTCGGTTAGGTCTACGTTGGTGTCTACGGTGAGTGTTTCGGTGTAGTGTTTGAGCATGTTTAGGCGTGTGGCGCTGTCTGCGAGGGGGACTAGGATACGTTTTTGGAATCTGCGTATGAAGGCCCAGTCTAGGTCCCAGGGTTTGTTGGTGGCGCCCATGATATAGACGTGGAGGGCTTTGCCTTTGTCGGCGATGCCGTCCATTTCTTTTAGGAATTGGTTTTTGACGCGGATTTCGCCGCCGACTTCGTTGCTGTGATTGCCCATCAGTGAGTCTAGTTCGTCGACAAAGACGATGGCGGGTTTGCCCTCTGTAGCTGATTTGCGGGCGGATCCGAAGAGTTTGGCTACGTTTTGTTCTGCTTCGCCTAGCCATTTTGACATGATGGAGGCGGCGTCAATGGAGTAAAAGTTGGCATCAATCTCGGTTGCGACTGCTGCGGCCAGTAGAGTTTTGCCGCATCCGGGTGGGCCAAAGAGTAGGATGCCCCGGGGCCAGCCAAGGGGGAATAGATCGGGGCGTTGGACTGGGTAGACGATTGCTTCTTTTACGGCTTTTTTGGCGACTTCTAGGCCGACGACTTCTGCCCAGCTGACTTTGGGTTTTTCGGTGACTACGAGTTCTTCGTTGGGTTTTGCAGATCCTCCTCCGCCGTTGTTGCCGTCCATGGTTGCGCCGCCGTTTTCGCCGTTTTCGTTTGCGGCTTCATTCATCTCCATGGGTGAAACTGCGCCTTGGAGGGCTTTTATGCGTTCTTGGTAGGCGATTGCTCGTTGGACATAAACCTTGTTTAGGCCGTACTCTGGGTAGAGTTGGACCAGTTGTAGTAAAGCTTCTATGGCTTTTTGGTATAGGGTTATAGCTCGGCCTTTTTGCCCTTGTTTGTCTAGCCGTACGGCGTCTAGGGCGTAGGCTGTTGCTGTTTTTTCTAATTCACTTGATGCACTCATGTTGTTGTTTGCTTCTCCTTTTCCCTCATTCAGGTGAGCGTAATTCTAGTTTGATTTTTCCTTTAGAGCCTAAATTCTCCAATGTTCGCTCGATTTCTTCGCTTGAGGTTTGTAGTTCTGAGGAACATCGGCTCAGATCGATTTCTCCTTTTGTTTTGCGTACATACGCTAGGAGGATTTCTTCAAATTCGGCGGTTGTTTTCTCAACTTTTACGGAGAATTCTTTGATTTCAGATTTTTTGTATGAGAAAAGTGTCTTCTCAGGGTCAAAGCTGGATTGTTCGATTGTTTGTTGGCCAAATACCTGGGAAGAGCTGGCTGTTAGGGCGACCATCTCGCGGATGGGTGCTTGGGGAATTTTTTCGATGAGTTTTTCTTTGAGTGGAGTGAGAGCTGGCGGTTCGGGGAGGGTCTCATTGATTTTTTGTTCAATAAAGCTTGAGACTTCTTTTAGGATTTCTTCGCCGGCTTCTGTTTTTCTGCCTACTGAAACTATATTCTCATCTGTGGTTAGGGTGGTTTGATGGAGAGTGTCTTGTATGGCAGAGTTAACATTGTTTAGTTCTGTGCTGACGTCTGGCAACACTTGGAAGAGTTCTTGGGAGACGTTTTGGAGTAGGTGGAGTGCGGGTTTGAGGTCAGCAACTATGTCGCCTAATTCTCTGATGGTTTCAAGGCGCATGACAACTCGTTCAATAGCTAGTTGGACGTTGTAGAGGAATTTGACGAGTTTGCGCACTTCAGAAATTTCTGTGGCGCACATGGTTGCTTTTTCTTTGTTATTTTTTTTGAGTGCGCTCATGCAGGTTTCAAAAAGAATACGGTCCCGCTCTTTTAGGCGGAAACTAGCCTGCTCTAGTTTGTTTTGTTGAGTTTTTAGGGTATAGATAGATTTGGTTGCGACTTCACGTACCGGAGGAGGGGCTTTGTTGGTTGGAAATTTCATGTTTGTCCCTGGGCTCCGAACGTTTGTCGTGGTTTTTCTTATAGACCAGTTTTGCCGATTTCTTTTACGTAGACAACAACTGGGGGTTCAGGTAATTTGGTGGCTGTGTTGGTGACTGTTTCAGCGTAGACTTTGTTGGTGACTGGTTGTTTGGGTGGAGGGGGCATTTGAGAAGTTGGAGGAGTTTGGTCGCCTAGGAGTACGCTTGCGAGTCTGCTCTTGGTTAGTTCATAGTCGGTTTTCTCTGAAGTTGCGCGGCGCAGGGTTTCTTGTAACAGGTTGAATGCTGTTTTGTAGCTTTCTTCGTCGACTTGGCCGATTTCATGTTCGATTTCGAGGTTTGCGATGGCATAGCCTAGGGAGGCGATTTCTTCTTGGCATCGCTCGATTTCTATGGCGGATTCGTCGATGATGATTTGGGCTTCTTTTTTGAGCTGGGTTAATACGTTTTCAAAGCTGCCGTGGAGTTCTTGGTAGATATCGGAGGTGATTTTCTTTTTGTCCACCAAGTCTTTTAGGGCTTCATCTTTGCGCCATATCAGGGGGATTTGGTCGCAGAGTGTGCCTGCTTGGGATTTAATTTTTGATATAAAGGTGATTTCGGCGCCGTTAAAGCGTAGGCTTTCCATGGGTTGTTTTTGGAATTGTCCATCGCTAAATTCGATGTATACTGCGTCGAATTTACCGTTGGGTGTTAGTGCGAATGAGGCAACTTTTCCGATTATGTGGCCGTATTCGTTTTTGATTGGTTTACCGATAGAAAGAAAAAGATTGGAGTTAGACATTTGCTTTTTCTCCTTCTATTTAGTATGTTTTGTCTGCTTGGGAAGCTGGGGAAGCGGGCATTCCTGGGGGTAGGTCTGGGAATTTGTCTTTTATCTTTTGTTCTGCAACTGTTGCTGCTTCAACTAGGATCTTTGAGGCATCTTCGTTGACTGCATCAAAGTTGAGAGTCATGCCGCTACCTTGGCCTGCTTCAATCATGATTCCACTAAGCATGTTACCAATTTCGCCTAGCTCATTTTCTGCTTCTGGGAAGACACTGCCTAAACCAGACCGTACTGAACGGAGTACGCCAACAGCTGGTCCGAGGGTGGAGACTACGTCGCCTAATTCGGAGACTGTTCTTAAGCGTAAGGTTATTTGTTCGAGTGCAAGTTTTGCATTCATAATTAATTTAGACATTTTTCTGACTTCTGCCAATTCGTTGGCAAAAACGTTTGCGCGGGCGCTGTCGTGCTTGGTGTATGCATCGACAATTTTAGCAAATATGGCTTTGTCTCTTTGGCCAAATCTGTCGGTTGCTTGATCGAGTTTTTGAACTTGAAGTTCAATACGCCTTACTGCAAAGTCAAGGCGTGGTTTTAGCGGTCCCGGCGGTTTAACTGCATCTTTGATGCGATTTGTGAAGGGCTCTTCGTCCCGTTTACTTTCCCACTTTTTAGCGAATCTGTCTGACAATTTAACTACCTCTTAGAGCGTAGAATGGCGGAAAATGAATTATACGTTGTTAATATGGCGACAATATGCACGTATATATGTAGGGATATACATGGCACTGGACAACCTATCAAGCTATATAAGATACTGTTAAACATCGCTTATACAATGGCGATTTTATACATGAACATGTAAGTTAGCCTAAAAAGAACCGCCACTCAATCAGCTACCAATAGGTGAAGTAAATGGCCAGCAGACTAAAAACGTTTGTCTTGATATTCCTTGTAGGCTTTATTGGCGGCATTCTAGCACTAGTAACATCAAAATACATCATTCCCTGGCTGGGAGAGGTTCTGCCAGCACTGGCAGATATAGGGTCCTTCATAATTGCTGGATTTGCAGGCGGAGTTATCACTGTCGTAATAGTATTTATCTGGGCCGCCCTATCCGGAAAGAAAGACAACAGCTACTAAACAACCCATCCCACCCTTTTTTACTCAAGGCCTCCAAAAAGGCCACTTGGACAACGACCCAAAACAGCCAATATCAAAAGAAACCAACCAGTATTTTACGCACAATTATTTATTTGGAATCATCACAACTACCGCAAAGAGAAATCAGAGAATACTTTAAGAGCCCTCGAAAAGGGTCATCAAAATAACAACTGACACACTACTCTACTTATTTGGTGTGTTTTTTTAAGAGTTCTTTTGCTCTCTCAGTGTAGTGATTGAGAAATGCTTCATTTTCTAGTTTGTTGCCTTCATTAAAGAAGTCGTCTATACCTTTGCCTAATGCTTTGCCTCTGGCGGTATGTTTATCGAGTGCAAACTCGGGAATGGCAAGAAATTTGCCCTCGGCTTCACGTTCCATATAGACTACCGTTTGAAGATCATCTGCAATACGGCTTTTTTGGCTAAAGCACAAACAGACTACCGCATCAACAAGAAATAACCGGGAAGAATTTTCGCCAAGTTTGGATTTCTCAGATGCATAATTTTTCTGTAACACATCAACCAAAATCGACATCATCGGATTTGCGGGGCCCACATCTTCACAGGCAATCACACGTAAACGGTTCCACAGCATCGTGGGATTAAATTCTTCAAGCTCAACCGCAAAATGAACCGCTTCATATTCCATACCACGACGAATACTTTTTTGCAGTGCACTTAGCAGCTCATAGTGATCATAACCATGCCTTGTATTAGCCAAATAAATCCCTGTTAAAGTGGGTTTATTGGATAAAAAACGTTTGCCAAATCACCAAAAGACAACGCTACACACAGAAAACAGCAAACACTCAAACAGCCATACAGAAGTAACCACAGAAATAAATCCCCCTTAATTGAAGATATCTAATAACAGTTTAAAAATTAGTTTACTTACAAAATCCAAATAGAGAGGATATATGGCGGGCCCGACGGGAATTGAACCCGCGACCTAAGGATTAAGAGTCCTCCGCTCTAGCCTGACTGAGCCACGGGCCCATGGAGGTTTTTCATATTCTGTTGTGCTTTAAAAACCCTTTGCAAGCCAAATCACATCCCAATATGCACAACACCGCCCAACTACAAGACGCTAGTTATACCACAAAACAACAGTTTCTTTGAGTTTGTGTATAAAATAGGGAACCGACAACAAAGACTGTTACCGCAAAACAGGTGATGACGTCCTCTTAAGGGCAAGCATAACACAAAGCCATAGAAGTGACGGAAAATGTTAAAAAATAAAAAAGAAAATTTAACTGTTGAAAGATGCTAAAGCTTGCGCTTAGTATCTTCTTGGTGGTCTACGCTTAGAGTAGCATTCTCGGCAGTAAACTGGTCTTGTACCGTCTGGCTTGAAAGGAACATCACATTCTTTCCCGCAGTCAGCGCAAGTTGCCTTGTGCATCTCTCTGTTACCATATGACATTTCGCTATTTCACTTCCTAATACATTGCTGTGCAACTGCTTTGCACATTATCCCCACATAAAGCCACTCCATACTTATAAATCACATGCTTTCCCACGGCAAATACTGCGACAAAAACACATCAAACTCGACTTATAAGACAGAAAGGCCCCCGCGCCTGAATAGTCAACCTAATATAGGTAAAACCCCCATATACGGGGATAATACGGATTTAGAAACCGGGTAAGAGAAAAAGCAGGAATCAACAGGAACCCCCCGCTTTTTCTTGGAATTTAGAACATGAGAGGGTAAATTGAGACAGAAAAAATCAACCTTAGGCGAACATCTCGCACTACTTTCAGTCAAATACAGTGTTTATCCAAACGAAGTTTTCCAAGCACTCGTATTAGCAAAACAGACAGAAAAAGTAGCTGTTTGCGGCAATCTCCACGTAGAATACCGCGGCAAAACCAAAGGCGAAACCATCTTTCTGATAACCAAAGACAGAGACGTCGTAGCACAATTCCGAGTAGAAGAAGAATTTCTACACCGAAAAGACAACCCCTTTGAGAGTTGGATGAACAGCGATAAAATCAAAAAGAAAATCGCCAAACAAAACACAGAATCCGTCTACATCCAAATCAAAGACCTACGAGCAGGCATGAAACGTATCAACATAAAAGCCGAAGTCCTCGAAATCCCCCAACCCACCCAGGTCCACACCCAATTCGGCAACAACATCCTAGTCGTAAACGCCATAGTAGGCGACGATACAGACAAAATCAACCTATGCCTCTGGGACGGACAAATCAACCAAATCAACGTCGGCAACTGGATTGAACTAAGAAACGGGCAAGTCTGCGTTTTCCGAGGCGACAGACAACTACGACTAGGCAAAAACGGCTCAATTGCCATAATAAATAACACACAAATCAAATCCCCCCTCGCCACCATCCGCTAAACCAAAACATCAATCAATCAATCAATCAATCAATCAACCAACCAACCAACCAACCAACCAACCAACCAACCAACCAACCAACCAACCAACCAACCAACCAACCAACCAACCAACCAACCAACCAACCAACCAACCAACCAACCAACCAACCAACCAA
>NZ_WRFL01000083.1:0-8605 GCF_009778815.1 Candidatus Bathycorpusculum sp. | reverse complement strand
TTGTTTCAAAGAAGACCGCGATGGTGGATTTAACGCTTAAACTTTGGCACGCATTAACCACTGAAGACATCTTTACAGCATTTCAAAAAACCGCATTACTTATCTTTAGGTGAACACTCTCTTAATTTTAATAGATTTATCGGATTTTTTCCATTTCACATCAATATGATCAATATTGAGGAAAAGTTATGGTGGGTTGTACGGTGTGCTCGTTATTGTGCAGTCTGTATATGCAAAATGTCGGCTGGGTTTGTGTATACTGCACGGGGCTCATAGTTTTGGGGGTGTGTTTGGGTTGATTGGTTGTTTGCATGGGGAACATCCAACTGGTTTAACGTGTTTTGTGCGATTATGCTTCTTTGGTTGCTATAATTTTGTGGTGGTAACTATCTGGACATTTTTGTCCTCTGTTTTGTTGTGTGGTAATGTTTTTGGCGATATATTCTGGAAAATGATATATTGTGGTGGGCGGGTATACTTGTTTACGGTAATGTGTATGAATAAAAAAACAATCGCTGGTTTGTCGGTAGTAATTGTTGCAGTTTTACTTACCGCAGGCGTACTAGCTTGTCAATCCGATTTATTCCCTCCTAACGATCCAACTGTTGATCCAAGCGTGTCTGTAGGTCCAGGTGTGCCGGTGGATCCAGAAGGGCCCGGAGCCGGTCAGTTACAGGTCATTGTTTTTGATGTGGGTCAAGCAGACTGTACCCTTCTAAAAATGGATGGCCACGCTATGTTGATAGACGCGGGGAACACAGGTCAGGATAAACTTGTCCTTAACTATCTAGCTGAATATGGCATAACTACCTTGGATTATCTTGTGGCTACTCATCCCCATGCTGACCACATAGGATCTATGACTTCTGTTGTCAATGCAATGGACAGCATAGGCACAGTACTTATGCCTGACAAACCCCACACAACAAAAACCTATTTAAATCTAATAACTGCCATTGAAAACAAAGACATACCCCTCACCATACCTACTCCGGGAGAAGTTTTCCAATGGGGTGATGCAACCGTAGAGGTTTTGGCACCAAACAGCCCAACCTATAAGGATCTTAATGATTACTCTATTGTTTTACGCGTAGAGTTTGGCGAGACCTCTTTTCTGTTTACAGGTGATGCAGGCACAATCTCAGAGAACGAACAGCTGGCCGTTGCTAAGGATTCGCTAAAATCTGATGTGCTCAAAGTCGGACATCATGGCTCCCGAACAAGTAGCACACAAAAATATCTAAATGCTGTTGCTCCAAGTTATGCAGTAATATGTTGCGGCGCAGACAACGACTATGGACATCCACACACTGAAGCAATGACCCGCCTAACTGGAACAGGTGCCACAATCTATAGAACCGACCTACAAGGTACCATAATTTTTACCACTGACGGAAAAGACATAACCGTATCGGTATCACGTGACCCTCCAATAACTGATGATACTACTACTCCACCACCACAACCAGACATAGTCTACATCGGCAATAAAAATACCAAAACATTTCACAAATCCACTTGCGGTTCACTGCCCGCTGAACAAAACCGAATAACCTTTAACACACGCCAAGAAGCAATAGACGCCGGCTACACTCCATGCGGCAGCTGTAAACCCTGACATACTGAATAAATCTGATCGTCTGTGAACTGATGTTGATGCAAGACAGCTAACCCTGCCAAACTCATCATCAGTTCACATTCTCATCTATATTTAATCACACAACAAAATCAAACATACTGCAATTAGACCTAATCAAACTAAAAAGACATCAATATCTCGTCTAAAAGTCACTTAAAAAATTAATCAATACCTAACCGTGGTGGGTGTCATAACCCTAATTTTAGTGAACTACCCTTATTTGACCTCTTTATCTCTGACTTGGGGTGTTGATACGTTAGTCTCTGCAACATTTCACTCAGCAACGGGACCTGTTATGTTTTTGTTAGTTTATCGATGATGCTTTGGAAGATGTGTTTACCGTCTCCATATTGTAGCATTTGGTTTTGTCGGGTCCAATTGGGTTGTTGCCACCAATATAGCGCACGCTCAGGATGGGGCATTAAACCAAAAATATTCCCCTCCGGGTTGCAGATGCCAGCGATATCATAAAAACTGCCATTGGGATTTGTGGGATACTGGCCGTTTGCGGGTTGACCGTCTTTGGTGCAGTAACGAAATACCAACATATCCTCCTCAACAAGCCGCTTTAGCAGTGTTTCTTCTTTTTCTTTAGGAAACAGCAGTCGACCCTCGCCATGCGCGATGGGCAGTCGAATGACTTTACCTTGGGGAATACTGGATGTAAAGAGGCATCTGCCTTGGTTTTCCTGCTTTAGATAAACCCATTTACATTTAAAACCCGCCGGTTCATTGGTGGTAAGGGCCGCCTCAGGAACTGGGCTTATACCCTCAAAGCCTGGTAGTAAGCCATATTCGACTAGAATCTGAAAGCCATTGCATATGCCAAGAATCGGACGACCCTCGTCGATAAAGCTCTGAATTTCTTTGTCCAGATGCGCCGAGAGGTGGCGGGCAAAAATGACGCCGCTGCGCACATAATCCCCATATGAGAAACCGCCTGGAAAAACCAACACATCGTAGTCTAGGAGATTGCGGTGTTTAATGAGTTCACTGACTTGGAGAGTGTGGGCTTGTGTGCCGAGTTCTTGGAAGGCACGTTGGGTTTCAGCATCGCAGTTAGTTCCGCCGGCACGCAATATACACACTTTGATGTCTTGAGGGTTCATTATTCGGTCTCCTTTGGGTTGAGTGTTTTCTTCCAACGCTGTCGCAACACATCCAACGGGGCATCAACTATGGTTTGGCCGTTTAGGCCTTTGATGTGGAGTTTGGGTTCTTTTGTGACTTTTCCAATTCTCACACAACCCTTGCCCTGCATCAGCTTCTCAAACTCTGCTGTGTCTGCGTCTGCAACTTCGATAAGAAAGCGGCTGTTAGACTCTGAGAAGAGTACAAAATCATCGCGCTCAATATCTTGGGTGGGCACTTTTTGCAGATCAAGACTTAACCCTAAACCGCTTGCAAAGGCCATCTCGGCGGTTGCAACTGCTAAACCTCCCTCTGAGAGATCATGACAGGATTTGACTAAACCCTGGTCAATGGCTTTGGTGATTGCCTTAAAGGTCTGCTTAGCTTTACCGCCTCGCACCTTGGGTACTGATGCACCTAGGTGGCCGTTTAGTTTATAGTACTCTGAACCGCCCAGTTCAGGATAGGTTTTGCCGATGAGATAGAGCGGGTTATCTTGTTTTTTGAGCTCCATAGAGATGGTGTGCTCAATGTTGGGTATGATGCCCACCGCCGTTATGAGCAGAGTAGGTGTTATGGGGCCCAGGGGGGATTCGTTGTAGAGGCTGTCTTTGCCGCTGATAAAGGGCGCTTTAAACATAACTGCATAGTCATAGCAGGCTTCGCAGGCACGCACCAATGAGCCCAGCCGCTCAGGCTTCTCGGGGTTGCCCCAGGTAAAGTTGTCTAAAAGTGCAATTCTTCTGCCGCCCACGGCAATGTTGTTGCGCATGGCCTCATCTATAGCTGAAGCCGCCATCCAATACGGATCGATTTTGCCATAGTTAGGATTCATACCGCAGCTAATCACCAATCCCTTTAGAGATTGATCAAGAGGTTTGAGAACTGCGGCGTCATTGGGACCTGCATAGTCACCCTGTAACGGTTTGAGTAGCGTGTTGCCTTTAACTTCATGATCATAGGTCCGAATCACAGATTCTTTGCTGGCAATATTGGGTGCACCCAAAAGCTGTAATAAAACCTCAGTAAGGTTGCTGGGTTGGGGGAGGTTGGGTTCGGTGAATTGGGGGGTTTTGATGCATGCGGTTTTACTGCTTTGGGGGGGACTGAAGAGTAACTCCATATCAATATCTGAGACTAACTCTGTTTGGTAGCTGAGTTTGAGTCTCCGTTCGTCAATGAGTTTGCCAATGGCGGTTGCTGTTACATCTTCTTTAGCAAAAACTGCTAACACGGCCTCTAAGTTTTGGGGGGTGCATGTGAGTAGCATGCGTTCTTGGGATTCAGAGAGATAGATCTCCCAGGGTGCGAGCCCCTGATACTTTAGAGGCACCATCTCCAAATCGACTGCAACGCCGCAGTTAAAGCGCTCCGCGGTTTCACCTACTGCTGAGGATAGCCCGCCTCCGCCAATATCGGTAATGGCTGAGCCGAGCTCTCGATCGCGGATCTCCACAATGGCACGTTTTAGTTTTTCTTCCTCGATGGGATTTGCAATCTGAACTGCGGGTCGGGCAATCTCTTCAGATTTCTCGGTAAGTTCCGTAGAAGCAAAGGTAACCCCATGGATACCATCGCGTCCCGTTTTGCCGCCTGCTAACACCAAAATATGGCCTGCTTGAGCGTTTTTGGCATATTTGCTTAGCGGTAATATACCCACACAACCACAAAACACTGTAACATTACCTGTGTAGGAGTCATCAAAGTATATGGCACCATTAACCGTTGGGATACCCATATTGTTACCATAGGTGCTAATCCCCGCAGTTACACCCATATAGACATATTTGGGGTGTTTAACTCCTGCTGGCAGTTTACTGTAATCATAGTCAAGGGGTCCAAAACCCAAAACATCGGTACATGCGATAGGATCGGCCCAAACCCCCAAAATATCACGGATGACACCACCCACACCTGTGGCTGCACCCCCAAAGGGTTCAACCGCTGAGGGATGATTATGCGTCTCAACCTTGGCGGCGACACCTTGGCCTTTATCAAATTTGATTATACCTGCATTATCCTCAAATACACTCACACACCAAGGTGCATCAATCTGTTTTGTAGCTTTGGCAATATAGGTTTTAAACAAACTGTTAATTGTTTGATCGTCACCAATTTTGATTTTACCCTTAAAGGTCTTATGACAACAATGCTCACTCCAAGCCTGACTAATAGCTTGAAGCTCCACATCAGTGGGATTGCGATTTTCTCTTCTAAAATAAGTTTGAACTACCTCTAACTCCTCAACACTAAGGCCCAACGATAGCTCACTGTTAATATCTGCTAACTGAGCTGATGTAGCCGTTGCTAATTGAACTTCTATGACTGATTGGGTTGGGCGTTTGATCAGTAGCTTCATTTTCTCTCAGCTACGCTGATTGTATAGTCATCTTTTGTAGGATTAACCAGCAGACGACTGCTCATTTCCTGAGCTTTCTGCTCTGCCTCAACCATGCTTGAAGCTTCCAAAACTACCTTGTAGACTTTACTAACCTCAACTGCTTCAACACTGAAGCCCAGCTCAACAAGGAGCCGCGCGGTTGTTTCGCCTTCCGGATTACTGTGCCCGGGTTTGAGGCTGACTTCAATTTTAACAGCGTACTTCATAGACCCCTAAATTAAGAGGTAAAGATTTAAACGCTTTCATCAAAACAATGCCAAACAATACAAAACCCTACAACAAAACCAACCGTTTCTCCCCATACTCTATCTCAACAACCCGTTCTTTGTCTGTAACTCTGCCAATTTGCTGTACACCAAACCCACTACACTGTTCCAGCCCACTCATCGCGGCATCAACATCAGAGTTATCCACGATAATGCCAAAACCCCAGCCCATATTAAAGGTCTTAAACATCTCCTCATCAGTTATAGTATAGCCTAACTCGGCAGCGGTTTTTTGAATTAAGCCAAAAATCGGTTGCGGAGCAAACCGATCAAAACAAAACCCAATACCTGGCGAAAAAGCTACCAAATTATTGAATTTGGTGTAACTATCTCCTGTTATATGTACTGCTGCTTTAACTTTAACTTCACGAGCCAGTTTAAGGAATGGTTGCACATAGATCTTAGTGGGCTCCAAGGCTTCCAGCACAATTTCACGTGATAATTCTTGGGGAACATCGTTTGGTTCGTATTTACCGCCCCAAGCTTTGAAGAGAATTTTTCTTGCCAGCGTAATCCCGTTACTGTGCAGACCACTGCTAGCCAAACCGATGATGGCATCCCCCGGGTTTATGTCTCTGCCTGTTATGAGATCTTGACGCTCAACTTGACCTACACAGGAAACAACCATATCAAATCCCGAATCAGACCTGAGACCTTTGATGATCTCAGCAACATCCCCTGTTTCACCATTCACCACAGGGCATTCCGATTGTTCGGCACCCGCAATTATACCTTTGAGCCATGCATTAACCAATTTAGGCACACTAGCGGCGGCATGAATATTGTCTGCCAAAGCAAGCGGTTTAGCCCCGCTGCGAATAACATCATTAACCACCATAGCAACCGCATCAATGCCAATGGTATCATACTTATCTGCCAGTTCAGCAATTAAGACCTTGGTCCCAACCCCCTCGATTTGCAGATCCAAAAATCGGTCTTCACCGATGGGCAAGACATTGCTATAGGGCAGATGCATGATGCCGCCAAAACCGATATGCCGATAGGTTTCTCTAAGACTCGTCAGCTCTTTTTTAGCTTCCACCCGCTGACCCCGATTAACGCCTGCATCGGTATACGTATAATTTTTCGACATCCTGCTTCTCCTGCACGCTAAACTTGGCAACGCTCTCTGATAACGATTTTGTTTTACCCCCTAATTTAGACTGCGCAAAACCGATATTAGAGAACGAAAGGCAACCATTAAGCAATGCTTAATAGTTCAAATGAACTATCCCGTTTTTTAGATAAATTCAAAGAAATTTTCGAGTAGTTCAAAAAAGGTATCCGTAACGTTGGAAGAGCTGATTGTTTTTTAGGGGAAGGTTTTTGAGTTTTAGGGTATAGGTTAATTTTTGATTGCTTTGCCTAACCCCAAATATCACATATACCTCGAGTATAGTGAACCTGACAAGTCTGGTGTTCGTTTCAACCTCTCAAATGCTGAAGTCGTTGGAGCCTTCCAAGAACCCTTTACCAATGGTGAACCTTTCTGGTTTATAGGTCGTCTGCTCAACCCCATCAAAGTTTCTAAGGTTGTTATCTTTTGGTCTTATCAAGCAGCTGACAAACTCCAACTGCCCAACAATGAGAGTATAGTCACAACTAAGGACAAAAAATATCTCCTTGATAATCTTCTCAAAGGCAAAATCAAAGGCGCTTATGTGTGCACTGAGCAATTTGTGGCAATAACCCCAAAAACAAACCCAGCCGCTCAACAAACTCCGTCTGTGCCCTTAACGCCAAGCGGTACCCCGCGGCGCATACTTGTGGTTTCTGGAACTGATGAAACCATGAAACAAACCCTAACTTTAGCTCTAAAAAAACTTGGGCTTGCAGCTATAATCATGAGTGAACAACCCAGTCAAGGCAAAAAAATAATCGATCGCTTCACAGACTACAAAGACATAGAATTCGCATTAGTGTTGCTCTCGCCTGACATCTATGTCTACCCCAAAGGTGAAGAAGCCACCAAACGCCAACGCAACCCCCGCCAAGACGTAACCCTGATGTTTGGTTTTCTATTAGGCAAACTGGGCAAAGAACGCGTACTTGCCTTCTATAGAGAAACCCCCAACTTTGCATTCCCCCTAGACTTCGAAGGCATCAAATTCACCGCCCTAGATGACCGTAACAGCTGGAAACTCACCCTCATACGCGAACTCACCGCCTGCGGCTACACCGTTGACTCAGAAAGGCTTCTAAGATAACCCCTATCCAAAACTTGGTTGAAAAACAGAAAACCCGGCTAATACCGGGGTAGTTCCATCTCGATTAAACCACTCTAGTTTGAGGTCTGCTTGTTGGTGTCTGGAAAATAAACTCTCAACCCTAACCTGTTGTTGGTGATTGCGTTGGCTGGGCTCTGTAGGGATATGGAAAACACAAACGATTGTGGCTTCTTATACCTGACAAGAACGAATATATTGCCCAAACCCCACAAAAGGATTGTTAAGCATAATTGCGGTTGTAGTCTAGCTCGGTAGGACTCCAGCTTCCCAAGCTGGCTACCCGGGTTCAAATCCCGGCAACCGCACCAATCAATTACATGTGGGAACTAACCTTTGTAAATGTAGTTGGGAAGCAAAAGCAGGCGGTCTTCTCTGGTTATCTGTCTTACTTTCGGTAAATTGTTAGTATGTGGGGCTTTTTTCATACACTGTGGTGTATGTGGGTTGTTAACTTTGTGTTGTTGTCTAAAATTGATTTTTCAGCTGGGAATTGGTGAATGCAATTAAACCATTGTCGTGTTGATAAATGTCGTATGATTGCATACATATGACGGTTTATATGTTGATGTAGTATTGTGGTTTACTGTCGCAATTGGATTGGGGGCGCATTCGTGTGTGTATGAATCTTAAAAAATCTACTACGTCTAGTCTAAACAATTTTTCTCAAAATCCGTTATCTGTTTTGTTACAGATTTCTTCTCTATATTATCCCGTGTTAACGACGCGTGTTATGCTTTCTCCTTTGGGGGATGTTTATGTCTATTAATACCGAGTCTGACCTTAGAACGGCTGTTGCTAATGCAAAGGTGGGCGTTGTAGTTATTACTCTTGCAAATGATATTCAGCTTACAGGGTCTTCTCTTGTTATTTCTGCTAATCAATGTATTAAATTGATAAGTGCGGCTGGGGTTGCCGGTGGGTTTTTCAGATTAATTGGTGT
>NZ_WRFL01000082.1:0-8719 GCF_009778815.1 Candidatus Bathycorpusculum sp. | reverse complement strand
TTTTGACCATGTTTTTAGTTGGGTGGGTGCGGTATTTTTGGAAAGGTGTTTTGCAGAGTTTGGGTGGTGAGGTAGTGTGTCGTAAGATAACTCGGGTGGGAAATTATTTTGGGACAAGACACAAACGCGTCATCTGTACCAGTAAATCAGTCATTTTTTCCCATAACCCGTTTTTTACGGCTCGACGGTAAAATGAGTGCACCGTTTGACAATTGGGAAAGTCTTTAGGCGGCATACGCCACTGACAACCCGTTTTGTTAAGGTATCGTACAGCGTTTACTAGTTCACGTTTACTATGTTTTTGTAAGTGTTTGCCTTTCTTTGCTTTAGTAAAAATTGGCTCAATTATGCTCCATTCTTTATCAGTTAAATCACTATCATACCTCAAACAGATAACCACAACAAAACCTACACACCGCTAGTTAAAAACTTATTGAATACAGGTTCTAAGAATTGTAGTCCTATTGTGCCGTTTGGGAGTTGTTGTATGTTGTGTCGGTTGCGTTTTATACGCTGGGCGTAGTCATGAATTGGTTTGTTTGTTGACATATCCCTTGTGTGTTCGGGTGTTTTTAAAGGCGCAGATTTTGGTTTTGTTTTTTGAGCCGAATTTTGAGGTAGAGAACCAGACGCATCTGCTTGGTGCAGGGGGCAAGTTTACCACTGATGATTTGGCCCGTAACGTCTTTGCGGGTTTGGCTTATAAGACCATTAAGGCGCAGGCGGATAAGGCGACTCGGGCTGGTCCTTTGGCTGCTGCGGCTGAGCGGGGCAATGTCAAGGTTGTGTCGGGGGTGTGGCTCAATGATTGGCTTGATGAGCTCACCTTGTTTCCAGACGGAGCTCATGACGACCAAGTGGACACCGCTGCCTATGCGTTGATCATAGCGACCGGTAAGAAACCCCGTACGAAGTGGAACGCCTCGGTCTTCTAAGGTGTTTTTCCCTAAGGAGATGTGAGGGGAGACTCTACCTGCCTTACTCCCACTGCCCCTCTCTGTTGTCTTCTCTCACGTCTCCCTTACTTTTTTGTTCCGGGCGTGTTTGGTTAGGCTTATTAGGGTAATTGGGGTAGTGTTCTTTGTGAGAGGAGGCGGTGTATTGGTTGGACTTCCCCTTTCCGTTGGTTTACTTCTGCTTGTCTCCTCTCACATCTCCTAATGTTTTGCTGGGTGGATTTGGCTTAGGCTTATTAGGGCAGGGGTTAATTGTTTGTTGTGGGAGGAGACCGTGTATTTGTTGACTTTCCCTGTGATGGTTCGCTTCTATCTCTGTCTCCTCTCACAGTTCCCGCTGATTTTTGTCGTGAGATACACAGGCTTATAAGCTAAAACGATAACATAGAAGTGTGGGAGGGTATCTCATAACACCCCTCAGTTGGCGGCACTTATCACCCACCGTGCCGTCTCCCTCCCACACTTTCCAATTTTTTAAGCTCAAGGAAATTGAACTGTGAATTTTTTCATAACAATAGTAAAAACCCATTTTGGTGATGCATATGCCCAGTGCTCTTCTAAATGCCCAGCAATACAGTGAGTTTATGACCAACGGCACCCTCCCCCGTCCCAGCTATAGCGCTAACAGCTCCCTGCAGGGCGGGGGGATTCCGCGTAGCCGTACCGACTTTGGCACAAACCCCATCCGGGGCTTTCCCGCCTCGATATCTAACGAGGACTACTGGTACCTCTATAAACGATGCGACATCGCCGAAAACGCAGTGGACATTATCCCCAAGAATGTCTGGGGGAATAAGTGGGATCTCAAAGTCTTTACTGAGCAGGGTGAGGAGATCTCGGATTCCGAGTTAGAAAAGGCGGCTTATGCGCTCACAAAGCAGTACAACCTCAACACCGTTTTTCAGGAGGCCCACATCTATGCACGGTACATAGGCTTTGGGCTCATCGTCATCGGCTTAAAAGACAACAAAACCCTAGACCAACCCGCCGAAGGCTCCAGTCAATCCAGTCTGCTTCCCTTCCTCAAATTTCAACTATAAAACCAAAAGAAAAATCTCTGCTTTTTAAATTCCCAGCAACCATAAAGGACATGACAACCAATAAGCCAATTCACGACTACGAGCAACACCTAAAAAGATCACGCTACAACCTCAAAGCAATGCTAAACGGAGGGGTGGCTCTGCAATTTTTAGACCACCTACTCGCCTTAGGTCTCTCACTTGCAAGAGTGTCCAAATACGCCAACCATCTAACCCCGCTGTTGCGTATGATAAATGTTGACCTAAAAACAATAACTAAAACTGAAGTTGAGGCTGTGGTTGCCGTTATTAATGGTTGCAGACAAAAAGAGTGGACTAAACATGACAAAAAACTAACTCTGCGAAAAATAGTCCAATACGCCAAGCAAGGCAGTTGCACAAAAGGCACGCCCATACCTCCCGAAGTAAGTTGGATAAGTTTGACCGTGAAAGAAAAAGACCCCAGAGTCACTCCTGAAAACTTGCTCACAAAAGAAGACTTTACTGCCATCATCAAAGCCACTACCAACAAACGTGATCGGGCTATCATTTATGTGCTCTTTGAAGCGGCTCTGAGGCCTGGTGAACTTTTAACCATGACTACGGGTAGTGTAGTGTTTAAAGACGAGTATTGTCTTATTACTGCTAATGGGAAAACAGGCATTAAGCGCATACCCTTAGTTGTTTCTTGTAAACCTCTTTTGGAATGGTTGCAAGAGCATCCCTATAGAAATCATCCCGAAGCACCTTTATGGTGTTCTTTAGCTAGTAATCACGTAGGTGAGCGTCTGAGTTATACTCGTTTTCGTTTGATGATTAAGCGTTTAGCTAAACAGGGTGGTGTACAAAAAGATATTTGGCTTTATCTTTATCGTCACTCTTCGTTGACTGATATGGCTAAGGTTTTTACGGAGTGTCGGCTTGAGCAGTTTGCTGGCTGGACGTATGGTAGTAAGATGACACGGCGATACGTGCATTTTTCCGCACGCGATTTAGAGGATGCTGTGTTAGAGTTGCATGGGTTAAAAACAGCAACAAACGATACAAGTATAGTAAAACTGGTGCAGTGTCCGCGGTGTAGTGTTCAGAATCCTTTTGGGGACACAAGATGCACCACATGCGGCATGATCCTAGACAAAGAAACAGCGTTAAAGTTTGAGGCGCCCGAGAGACAAAAAGAGGGAAGGTTGCAGGAACAAAACGTAGAACTAAAACAGCGCCTAGACAAACTAGAAAGTTTTGTTTCTTCGCTTATTCCGGTGTCTGGCAAGTTTTGAGTTGGGTTTCCGCGAGTTGTTTTAACTCGCAAATTTCTTCTAATATTTTTTCTAAGGCTTGTTTGCTGATGGTTATTTGTTCGCTCATCTGATCACTACAAATAGTAACGTCAGAATTTTGAGAGTCTTCACCGATAGATAGATAAACTGTGTTACTTTACTTGATTAGGATATTGTCATGCCATCGTGTAAGAAGTGTTTGTCTGAAAACATTGTAAAAAACGGTCTAGTCCGCGGAAAACAACGATACAAATGCGCAGAATGTGCACATAATTTTGTAGAAGGCGATCAACGCACCAATGAGGGTGTTATTGCTAAAAAAGCCATGTGTACCCTGCTCTACTCACTGAGCAAAGCCTCCTACACTATGCTCGCAAAAATTTTTGACACCTGGCCATCATTAGTATATCGTTGGATTGTCCAAGCCGGCGCCCAACTGCCTGACACAGAAATCTCAGGAGAGATCCAAGAGATGGAATTTGATGAAATGTGGCATTTTGTGGGTTCAAAAAAAACAAGCTTTGGGTCCTCAAAGCCGTTGACCGTGGCACACGGCGAGTTGTGGCCTGGGTGCTCGGCTATCGTGATACTGCAACCTTCAAAAGACTCTATGATAAAGTCAAGCACCTAACAAACTGTATCTTTTATACAGACGATTGGGACGCTTTTGCCAAAGTGTTGCCCAAAGAACGTCATATCATTGGCAAAAAACACACTATTGCTATCGAACAAGATAACAGTAATACGCGTCATCATCTGGGGCGGTTTACTCGTCGGATTAAGATGGTTTCTAAGTGCGATACTATGGTGGATACCTCGATAAAGCTGTGGTCCAATCTGACCACGCCTGAGGTGTTTACCAAAATCCAAACAACAGCCTTATCTATCTATAAGTGAAGACTCTCGAATTGTTTAGTGGATAGTTGTGATTTGTCGCTGGATCAGGAGAGGTACCTCGTCGCCGACATTGTGGTGTCGAGTTTGGGCAGTGAGAGCCGTGAGCTCACCATTCCCGCAGATAGTGTGTTGCCTATGACCAAAGAGTCGATAACTACTCTTAGTGTAGGCGGCAACTCTTTATCAGCAAATTGGACTTCGCTTAAATTTGGCATCAAAAATAATGTGACCCAGCTCTCCTCGGGTAACAGTGTCTCTATGAGTGAGCAAATTGCCCGCCACGCTGAGTATAGTTTGGATGTGCAGATTTTAAAGAAGGCGCAGATGCAATATGGCACTGACAGCACCACCCGCACCCGATCAGTGGTTATTGCGTTGCGCAATAATCAAACTAATCCCGCAGTCACCACTTTTAGTTTTGCTAATATGGATCTTGCCAGTAACAGTATAAGTGTGGATAATCTAAATGCGGTGTATGAGCGTATTGCTGGTGTGTCTAATAGTGTGGTGATCAGCTAATGAAGGCCTATAAGACTTTTGTGCCGCCTAAGAGTTTGCTGGCACAGATTGGTTCTGAGTACGCTGGAGAGTATGTGGTCTATATTTTAGATGCCAAGGAGTACCTTGAAACTGCTGAAACCCTGACTCGAACTAAGCGCTATGAAGCTCAAAAGCAGGGAGAGCAGGCCGAACCCTTCACAGAATCTGAGTTGCGGGAGGCCATACTTTACCGATCTGTAACCAAAGACCGCGGACCGTTACCCAAGACGTTGCCCAGTAAGCTTTTTGAGGGGCTTAGCTGTGTAGCCATACCACTCAACATGTTGACGCATGAGGAGGGCCGTCAGCTGCTGGAGTGCTTTTGTGACACAAAAGAAAACCAGCATTGCCCTTTGGGTGAGTCTTGCTCAGCTGGGGCTTGTGCATCTGCGTGATTGGAGTGCACGCCAGCTCGGAGAATACCAGGTGTATCTATCGTGGCTGGATATTTGCCAAAAACAACAGCAACAAAAGGGGTAAGTCGTTATGAGTCAGATGACCTACAGCATAATCTTTACTGGAACTAATCTCTCAGCCCCTGCGGCTAATAGTGCTAAGAGTGCTAAGCAGAGCCTAGTTTCAGTGGGCCAGGCTGGGTCGTCGAGTATGAACAACGTACGCATGGCCACTGACGGCGCAACGCAGAGCATGAACACTTTCAGCTCAGCCAGTTACCGCGGCTTTCGGTCTTTGCAGATGGGGCTATGATGGGGGTGTCATTGCTGGGTACGTTTTATATGCGTCAGATGGCTCTTGAGAATAGCCAAGACAGCCTCACCCAGAGTCAGGAGAACTATACGGAGGCGGTTCGTCAGTATGGGGCGTCTAGTAAGCAGGCTTTGTCGGCGTTAAGCCAGCTGGAGCGTGCAGAGCGGAGTTATCAGACTGCGCAGACTATGTCGACGTTGATGACGATTTCGGCGGGTGTGCAGCTGGTGGGGTTTGGGGCTCAGATTCTCTATGTTTTGCCTAAAATTAATACGCTGATTACGACTTTGCGTTCTTTGGCTATTACGCAGACGATTCTTAATGCTTTGAAGGGGCCGGTGAGGTGGGCTATGCTGGCGGGTGGTGTGGTTGCGGCGGGTGTGGGGACTTATGCGGTGACCAACATGCTAAACCAAGGCGGCAGTAGTGCGCCTAGTGTGAATGTGAATGTGAACAACCAGCAAGACATCTACCTGCAGTATCTTCAACGGGTTAATGGTAATAGTGTTACTTCAGCTGGCGGCTAATCTCGTCGGGATCCTCAAATAGGGTGGCACCCTTAGTCAGCATCTGCTGTACCCAGATTTGGTTTTCATTTAGGGGACGATAGATGAAGAGTGGATACCCCAGTTTTAGTGCGTGGCTTGCGTGGTTGAGTGATCCGCTGCGCGGTTGGGCTTCCACCATCACTGAGGCGTGGGTTAGTTGTGCTAGGGTTTTGTTGCGTTGCAAAAAGTTTTCTGGCCGAATGGGTGTACCTATGGGAAATTGGGAGAATGCTAAATGTTTCTGCATAATTACCTGCTGAAGCACACAATTTTTTTGGGGGTAGACTTGATCAAGGGGTGTGCCTAAAACAGCGAGGGTTTGGCTGTGTGCTTCTATGGTTGCTTTGTGTGCGGCTGTGTCGATGCCCTCCGCAAGCCCGCTGGCCACAACAATGCGGTGTTCTGATAGAAATTGGCTGATTAGGTAGGCGGTTTCTGTTGCTTTTGGGCTGGGTTTTCGTGATCCCACAATGGCCACTCTGGGTTGGGCAGAGGGACTGTGAGTTGTCCGGTGTAGTAGAGTTTTAGATTTTGTCTTTATCTGACAGGGTTTTGGTGTCTTTTGGGCCTATGAGATCGGCTAGGGTGCTGTGATGGATTGGGGGCAACATATTACTACTGGTATAAATTATGCTGATCTATGGGGTGCTGGGGTGGGACAGCTGGATAGTGTGAGGACAATGTTAGGTGAATGTGGGAAGGGGAAGGAGGCTATCCGGCTGTCCGATGGAAGCATGGCACGATGCGGCGGTGTGCATCAGTGTGTCATGCTTCCATGTCCCCTGCAGGATACTCTATGGTTGTTGTTTGATTTAATGCTAAGTGTTCGAACAGTTTGTCTAATTATTAGATAAACAAATAACAAATGCAGGGTGTTTTGTTCAATAGTTAGACACTTGGCAAAGCCGGCTGGGTTTGGGTTGTGGCGGCGAATACTTAAATCTATTGTCCCTTAATTTGTTATGGGTGAGGAGTGCCTGTGAAGCCGCTGAACCAACCAACATATATCATTGTACACAACTCAGGTGATAAATACATCTTTTCTGGCGGCCGAGTAGGAACAGTCTCACCCTAACTCATTTTTTGTTGTTGGGTAACTTTTAAATTCATATTTGGCTGTTTTTGATTGGGTGAAGAGTGCCTGTGAAGCCGCTGAACCAACCAACCTACATTCATTCATACACACACTCATGCAATATCTTTTTGGCGGTTGAGTAGGAACAGGTTCACCCCTTTTGTTTATTAAGGGTTTATTTTATAGCAGTTTAACTTTTTATAGTCCATAACCACAGTGTTTGATCCAGCCTTCAACATCAGCAATAGTTATGGTGGTTAAAGCCTCAAAGATAGCTTTATGCAAATCATCCAAAAATCTAGGTTTGACTTTACGCAAATAAGCCTTAATTTTAGACCATGCCAACTCTACAGGATTAAAATCCGCAGAATACACAGGCAAAAACACAATCTTCACACCCTTAACAATCAATGGATCCAAAACATTAGCAACCTTGTGCACCGACAAATTATCAAGCACCAAAACATCCCCCTCACTCATAACAGGTGCTAAAACCTGTGATACATAATACTCAAAAACCTCGCCATTCAAAGTACCTTTAAACGACAAAGGAGCAATAAACCCCTCAACACCCATGTCGAGGCTTAGTAAAATCCGAGTTTGACTTTGCCTCTGCTTCTTTTCCTCCTCAGTGTCTTGGTCACCATTACGTTCTGCTGTATATTGACCAGCAGTATCTCCGCCTAGTCAGTTTGTTTCTTTGTCTGTTTCTGTTTACGTTGCAGTATTACACAGACAATCAATACGATAATAGCTAAAATTATACCTACTACGCTTAACATCAAGCTTGCGAGCGCCCACGATTCCTTTGGTTTTTCAGAGCCAGCAGGTGGAGATTCTGATGGTGGAAGTGTTGGCAATTCTGACGGGGGAGGTGTTGGTGTTGTTGTGGGTGGTTTGCTTGGAGCTGGGGAGAAACCAGAGTCGTTTTGTCGATATTGCGCTGTAATAGTAAGGTCAGAGACTACATTGTTAAAGGCGCGGTTCCAACCTATAAAAGTATAACCACTTCGAGATGGAACTGCAGGGGCTGTAGCAGATCCTCCATATGGAACACGTTCTTCTTTTAGAAGAGTATTATCCCAATCTACAAAGCGCACCGTAAACAGTTCCTGTTCCCACTGAGCTGTATAGACAACATCTTCAGCCACTGTTACACTTGGAACAGGTGACCAACCAATGAATTTCCATCCGACTTCACCTGTAACTGTTGGCGGAGCAGGTGTTAAGTCACCATAAGAAAGACCACTAGTAACCTGCTCACCAAACGTACCATGCAAACCAGGATTATACACCACCGTAAACAAAACTTCTTTCACCCACACCGCATACAACACAGTATCATCCAATATAGTAAAAGTTGAACCACCCGTATACTCCGCCACAGACGCAAAAGAAACTGTAGCCCACCCAAGAAAAACATAACCCTCACGACTTAAACTACCCTGACCCAAAACCTTAACCAAACTACCCTCAACATACGGACTAAAATCATCCACAGGCACTACACCACCAGTATGACCATTACCAACATAACTAACCGAATAACGCTCCACATCACCACCATCATCCACCGCCCAAAGAGCCGTAATAGTCAAATCCACATCAGGAAACTCGGAAGGAACAGAACCATCCCACGCATCAAACATATAACCAAACTTTGGAACCGTACCAGGCAAAGTAATACCTGAAGTAGAAC
>NZ_WRFL01000081.1:0-8807 GCF_009778815.1 Candidatus Bathycorpusculum sp. | reverse complement strand
GTGGCGTGGGAGGCCAGCGAGTTACTGTCGTCAGCACTTTTCCAACCCCCTCGCCCCAAACGGAACGTGAAAGTTTCCTGTTCATTCCGCTTTCCAGCAGCCAAAATCAGCAAACACAAACACCATCATACAAACCCGAGTGAATCTTATAATGACACTCAACACAAACAGCCAACGACTTACGACGCATAGCAATCATACGCTTCATCCACTCAGGCTTATAACGACGCCCACTCCGACTCAAATCTTTAAGCTTCTTCACATGATGCATCTCAACCCCCTGAACGTCAGCCCCACACAACTCACAACAGTTACGCAACAAACGATCAACTAACTGCGACCTTGTATGAAACACCTCCTTGGGAGCCTCATCAATATCCACATCATTATTACGAGCTAACTTTATACCGCCAAACTGCGCAACCAAAGCCCGCTTCCCCTCACGTTCAACACGCACCTGCAAAACTCTATAAACTCCATCACGCGTCTCAGCCGTCACCTTATACTTCCTAAAGATCTTATTTACTGTCGTCCTATGCTTGCAAGCCAACGTCTTAGCCAACGAAACTTCCATGACCCGCTTAACAGCATACATATGATAGGCATTGTAGGCATGCATATAGTATTGCACAAAACCGCGATACTCAGACTGAAAACGACTAACTATATCAAAGTCCGAGCAATGTATCAACTCTGCTCTGTGAATCGGTTTACCTTTAGTCATATATTTACACATCTTTGCCTGCATCTTATCTTTGGGCACTCGTAATCCAATCGTACCATTGATAGTTCTTTGTCCGCGTCGGTCATGCTGCGAATTCGCATGTAGAACCTCTATATCATAGCTCAAAAAGCGAGCACGCTCACTTCTAGCATGGGTGATTAGGGTTTTCTCTTCGCAGAGACGCATCTTAAGTTCGCTTTGGAGATACTTGGATAGTTCAACTTTGATGTCTTGAGCTTCAGATTTACTTCCAGACAAACCTAAAAGCCAGTAGGGTAAACCCCCGGCGCCTTATCGCCTTTCGGCGGTAGGTTTCCGAAAGCTCCCCTCCGAACCGGGCAGACACCTCTCGATGTACCACAGCTCTCTAGACATCAGTCTAACACTCCAGCATGCAACCTGCCATGGCAAGAAACACAAAGAACCATAGTTTTGCGCCGACGCGCAATCATCCTAATCTCCCACTGCTTCCGCCCCAACAAATCACGCAACCGACGCACATGATGAACCTCCAAAGCTACATCCTCAATCCCACAAACCTCACACCGTCCAGCCAACAACCGCTTAATCAAGCTACACCGGCTATAGTTCGTCCAGACCCGAGCCACAATATCAGGATCCACCCGCCCCACACGCGTATTACGACAAAACCCACCATTATAAAATACAGCTTTGCCCATACCATCCTTAGTGGAGTAGTTCACCACAAAATCCTTCCCCTCCCGATATCTAGAGGCAACCTTACTGACATGAGCCCGATACTTACAAGCAAACGTTCGAAGCATACTACCCTTCATAATATGATAGAACTTGTTTAACACCGACGCATTGCTAGCCAAGCGATAATAGTTGTACAATCCTCGTATCTCAGCATTGTATTGACGCACAATCTCTAAGTCATCTGAATTTAGCATACAGTTACGATGGATAGGCTTCCAAACCTCACCCTGACCTCTTTGCTTATCAAACTCAATCTCAAGAGCCTTATAACTCAAGAGCCGTCCTAACCACTTCTCGCGGGGAACATAGAGAACCACATTACCACTACCAATACGCTTAGTAAAGTCTTGATTGATACGCTTAAATTGTCCAGCTTTGAAACGCTTAATGTGACCTCGCCTATGAATCCGCAAATCATAGCCCAAAAAGCGAGCCGCCCGATATCCAGGAGTGATTAGGGTTTTCTCCACAGACATCTCCATACAAAGACTCCGAGTGATGAAAATCCCTATATCACGTTTAATCTGCTCTGCATCACGTTTGCTTCCAATAACCCCCACGGCGAAATCATCGGCGTACCTGCAAAAAGATATACGCTTAAAGGTCTCATCAAGGGGATTTTTGGATGATAGCGATAGTTTGATGCGGCGCAACTCTTTGATTTCCGCGATTAAGCGGTCTTTCTGTTCTTGTGACAGGTCTGCTTTGGTTTTCTCTAGTTGCCGCTGTTTGGTTAGGTATGCTATCTGTGCTTTGATATACGCAGGATTTGCACTGCGAGATTTGCCACAATTGAACTGATCTGCATATTTAGTCAGGTACTGATCTAGCAAATTGAGATAGATGTTTGAGAGGATGGGACTAAGAATCGAGCCCTGCGGGGTTCCGGAGTAAGTGTTATGGTATGTCCACTGTTCCAAATAGCCCGCACGCAAGAATTTCCAGATCAAATCTAGAAAGCACTCATCTGAGATACGTTTGCGCAGGGTGTCGATAAGCACATGGTGATCAATGGAGTCAAAACAGCCCTTGATGTCGCCCTCAATCCACCACCGGGTACCAGTGAAGGAACGCTGAATCTCTCTTAGAGCAGTATGACAGCTTTTGTTGGGTCGAAACCCATGGGAATGACAGCTAAAGGTCGGTTCATAGATGCTCTCTAAAATGAGCCGCAGAACCTCCTGAATCAGTTTATCATCCACCGAGGGTATGCCCAACGGTCGTTGCTTACCATTAGATTTGGCGATATAGATGCGTTTTGCAGGAGTTGGTTGATAGCTGTGATCGCGTATTTTCTCAATAAGGGATTCAATACGGGCTATACTCATACCGTCAAGGGTTTTGTGGTCGGCTCCGGGAGTCATGTTGCCGGGGTTTTTCTGTATGCGCTGATAGGCTAAGAGATAGAATTGGGGATTGTAGAGATTTCTGTAGAGTCTTTCATATTTGTAGGTTGATTTCTTTGCCTTTGTAGTTAGGCTTTCCAATACATTTTGGGGACTTCTCAATGCCTCTCGCACTATTCCTTAATGTTTGGTTGATATCCTACCCCCCCCCTTCGCCGCGTGAATGGGTCTCCCATTCTCAGACTACTATGGGGGTTCCGCAACCGATACCCGATATTCAGCGTCTCTTCCTTGATTTGGTCTTGGAATTTGCGCCTTGCGGCTTACGCATAGCCATTTGGCGTTCGGGGTTAGGTTCTCTCCAGTTAGACATGTGGGTGGAGCGTGCAGTTTCGGAGTGGGTTTTCGTCCGTTTCCGCTTATGGCGGTTAGCTGACAGAAGTATCATGCAGAGATGTGACGACTTTACATGTCTGCTCTGTCAGGCGGCAGGTGTAGCCATCGTATGCCGTCGAGTTTGCTATCTCGCTTTGGACTGCCCTTGAAACAGTATAGTTTTATCCCTTGTTTGCAACGTTACGTCTTGCCGCTCAGTCGCGAGTGGATGGTTTATCGACTTGCGGCTTTTCGTTCGTGCTATGTTCCCCATGTGGGTTTCCCTTTTGGGTTAGAACGATGACGTCAAAGTGACCTTTTTGGTCGTTGACACTTTTCTTTGCTATCTTGCCAAAGATAGACTCCCATAAATCCACGAGCCAACAGTATCTACGGTTAGCCCTTCTGGACGCACATCATCAGCATATCTGCAATAGTTAACTCGCGTAAATGATTCATCAAACAGATCTTTTGACGGTATTGTTCGCATTTGCTTCAGCAGTTGCTTTGCTTTTTGCTTATCATTATTTTTCAGCGCGCGTTGCCTTTCATCGATGAGCGCTTGGTACTGGGGGTTGCGTTTTCTTGCTTTACCTTGGGTGTATTGTTTGGAGAGCTCCTCACAGTACTTGTCAAGCTCGTGCAGGTAAATGTTTGCAAGGATGGGGCTAGCTCCGCTTCCCTGGGGAGTACCTGAGAGCGAGTTGTGCACTTGGTGAAACTCAAAGTACCCCGCCTTCAAGAAACGCTCAATCATCCCCAAGAAGCGTCCGTCCTTAATTTTTTTGGCCAGAAGAGTTAGCAGCGTATTGTGGTCAATAGTGTCAAAGAATTTGGTGATGTCCCCATCAACTATCCAAGTGGCGGCTCTGTTTTTGGTTTTGATTTGGTAGAGAGCGGTTTGGCAGCTGTGATTGGGTCTAAAGCCATGAGAGGTTTCGCAGAAAAGCGGCTCATAGATGGCTTCTAAGATTTCGCGTATGATTTCTTGAACCAGCTTATCATCAAAGCAAGGGATACCAAGGGGACGGGTTTGTGTTTTGTCGCGTTTTTTTGGAATGTGTTTGCGTTTGTTGGGTTTGGGTTGGTAGCGCTCAGCTTTTAGTTTGGCTATGAGGGTTTGGATGGTCTTTTGGCTATAAATCCGTCAATGGTTTTATTATCTATTCCGGGGGTGTGGTTGCCTTCTTTTGAGGAGATTTTTTGGTAGGCTCGCGTGTGGAAGTCGGGGTTGAAAAAATTTCTGTAGAGTCTACTAAATTCATAGTTTTGGTCATGTTCGGATTTTTGTTTTAGTATGGATAATCTTGTTTGAGCAGTTTGCATTACGCATACCCTTGCAAGTTATCAGTAGAGTTGCCTGTCGCCCTTCGCCATGTAGCAAGGTTTCCTTGCTTCAGACTACTATAGCGACTCCGAGTCCCTCTGGAAACTAGCGTTGCCATCTTTTTGGTCATGTTTGTGTTTGGTTGCATACAGTTGTTTCCTTATCTTGTTTGTTCCCAGGGTGGGTTTCTCCGTTTAGCCGAGTTGACATCTTGATGGGGTTTAGGTCTCCACACAGTTCTTTGGCGTGCCGATGGCACGTTGGAGCGCTCCGATGATTACAACCACCTACATACAATGTGGTTGTAGGGGTGCTCGTGCGCGCGTCAATCAGTCTTTGGTCCACAGGACCCCGCGCACCCCGCTGATCAGGGCAAAGAGCTTGGAATGTTTGCAGTTTAGCCGTAACCATGCCCCATGATGGCCTTGCAGCTCGTGTTCATACACTGACTTCGAGCACAGCCGCTTCATCTAATGCTTTGGTCCCCGAGGCTTTCCAGCTTTGGGTAATGAGATTGGCCACCCAGATGTTTCATCAATCTGGGACCGCTTCCGGCAGTGCCAACCCGACCTTTTACGGACGCACTATGTATTCAGCTCTCAGTGAAAATGTCGTTAGAATTTAAATTTTAATGCTGTTTTTACTCAACAACCACGGTTGTATACACAGGTTCATGTATAGTCACTCTAATAAAAACACACAAGCTGAATACATACCAAATTTTTATACACCAATAGTTAAAAACTTATTGAAGACGGGTTCTAAGTGTTTGAAGGATAATCGAGATTATGGAGTTGTCGGGTGGGGATAAGATTTGTACGTTTAAGGTTTGGTATCAGTCGAAGATTTTTAATCGTAAGAGTTTTTTTAAGATTCAGATGAATTTTGTAGAGAAAATTTGTTATCCCTTCCACAGTGTAGAGTTGAGAAGTGTAATTTCTAAAAATCAAGAGGAGCTTGCTTTGTTATTTTCTGAGTATCAAGCGTGTATGGGGGTAGTAGGGTTTGATGTGTATGATGTTAGGGAGATTTTGGCTGAGAAGATTCGGGCGATTCTTACGCGTCAGGGGATTAAGGCGAGAGATTTTCTTGATGTGTATTTGATTGGTAAGGTGTTTGGGGTTTCTTTGGATGAGGTCTTTAGTTGTGTGGTGGAGAAACTTGGGTTTACTTTGGCGCTCTATGGGCGGTATCGGCAGAATTTGGCGGCAAAAAAGGTTACTTTTCTCTCGGCTCCGTTTAGTTGGGGTGATGAGAAAGGGCTTTTGTTAAAGGAAATCGATGAAAAAGACTGCTATTGCTTCATTGAAAATCTACGGGGTTTCTTAGAAAGAGTTGCAAACAACTTGGCTTAACAAACATGGGCAATACCTTTGAATATTGAATATCAATATAATCGCCCACCGCACAAAACACACACTTCTCCCTATAATATATACTCGTAAGTATTAAAAGCGGAAATTCTCTAAACCCAATCAGAAATCTTCGGCTTTTTAAATTTACAAAACTTACTATAGTGGTGAAAAGCGCGTGAGCAAAACTGTCACGATTGGTCGGGTAACATCTCAAGTAGATCAACTAACAAACGTCTGCTCAGACCCCTCTCTAAAAAACTATCCACCCTACCCCAAGTGTTATACCGATCTGTACAAAACAAAATCCATACCAAAAAACCCTAAAAAAAACAAAGTTGGTGCCCCATCCCGCAAAGATAGACACCAACCTTACCACAAACACCCAAAGGAGGTCTGTAAATGAATAGTACCGATTTCTGCTATAAAAGAGCCCCCAAAATAGCCATATTGAACATAACCTATACACTCCTATCCACTATAGGGTGTAAACTGTTCAAGTATCTATACCGCATACAAAAACGCGCCTGTCAGCTACAACCACCACTACAAACCGATCCAAAAGAACAGCCAAGGGTGATTGTGCGTGACTGCTAAATTTTCCATAGTGGGTGAACTGGTGTTGTCTAGTAGTGGGAAGACAGTTAAAATTCACCACTTCCAAGCAGGCAAACGAGTCCTCATCGGCCAAGCAAACCGACAAACCCTACACAATCTAACCGAAAAAAGATGCTTAACAGCTCATATCTCAAAATATGAGAACGTAAGCGACGGCGATACAGATGACGACGAACAGCGCTAATTTAGCAGAACTAAGGGCCGCCGCAGAAGCATGGCACGAAGACGGCGCATCCATCATCCCCATACACATACACCAAACACCCGACCCCCAAACCGAATGCCACAACAAAGACTACAGTTCTACTAACTGGGGCAAATGGATAAAACAACCCCAAACCAAAGAAAAATTCCAAAACCTAAACTGGACAAACAAAAACGGATTCGCCATAATCTTAGGCTACCAAGACCCAAACGGCTACTACCTAACCGCCGTAAACTTCGACCCCAAAACCCACCTCAAAGAACCCAAACAACAACAAACCAACAACCAACAACAAACCAACAACCAACAACAAACCACTCCCCGACAGTTTGAGGAAGAGCTTAAGCAGTATAAGGTAAAGCTTGCGCAACATGATTTGGCTGTCGAGTGCGGCAGAAAACTATTAGCCGACCTACCAAAATCCAGACTTGAACTTACAGTTAATGGCGGATACCATATTTTATTCAAGAGCCACCAACCAGTAAAGACCGTAAAATCGGTTCATCACACCTGCAAAGTCGAAGTGCTAACCGAACACCAAATGTGCATAATGGCACCCTCCTTTGGCTACAAACTCCAAGAAAACACCGACGAAATAGCCGCCATTGACGACTTTAACCAACTCTTCGACAACCTATGCCAAAAACACAACCTACACCCCAACACAACCCACCACACCCAACACACTAAGAAAAACACCCAACCACCAAAACAACCACAACATCAATCATCCCCGCATATTGTCGAGTTGGATGATGAAGCGCTCCAGCAGATAGACGATGTGTTTACCTCCGTTTGGACAGAGAGCAGTAGGCATAATCTAACCACTGCATTTTGCAGGTGGTTCATAAAACAAAACACCGCCAAAAACTCAGCACTCAAACTAATCGGCCGCCTCTGCTGTGCAACAAACACAAACGATAGCGATGCCGCAGGCTTTCTAAAAGACGTACACAACCAATACACCAACCGAAAAGATAACCCCGACCTAAAAGGCTGGACAGGACTACTAGAAATATATCAACAGGTAAAGGGTTGCAAAATGCCCCCTGAGTTGCAAAAAAAGCTAGCCGACATCATAACAATCAAAGCCACTAATGAGAAAGTGGGGGGTAAACTCGTTATTCGCAAAGACTGCGGCCTATCCGACCAAGGATACTATGAAGCCATATACCAAAACGACAAACCCGCCTTCCTAACCTACAACAAGGGCGCGTTTGAGGTCTATGACTCAGTAACAAAAAACGAGAAACTAATAATTCTGCCCAAAACCAATCAAGAAATCCCCTACGAACCCTACACCTACAACCCAAACACACCCATACAATCTGTGGAGGTATTGTTTGATCGGGTGTGGGTAGAGTTTGACTTGTTTGTAGATGTGGAACCTAAGTGGGTTGATGTCTTATCTTCCTGTGTTTTGCTAAGTTATAGACAGGAAAAAATCGACTCCACCCCCTACATCTACATCGTAGGCGACAACGAATGCGGCAAAACCGTTATCCTAAATCTGTTAAGCAAACTCTGCTACCGCCCCCTACACTCAGTTTCACTAACACCAGCCAACATCTATGGCTACATAGGTACGGATAATGAGTTCTTTGGAACCATATTGGAAGATGAGACTCAGGGCTTGGATCGCAATGAGGAGAAGGCGAAGCTATACAAAGCAGGCTACACCAAAGGCACAAAGGTCGCTCGAACCCTCCAAACGCAGTCAGGCCGCCACATAGAATACTACAACACATTTGGCTTTAAGGCCTCTGCCGCTAAAAAGATGCCCTCAAACAAGGGGTTTGTGGAGCGCAACCTCTTCATCCACATGACAGAGAGCGAACCCAAAAAAGACTTGGGCGATAAAAACAAACAAGACGAACAACGCCTCCAAGCGATACGGAATGATCTTTTGGTGTGGCGCTTATCAGTGCAGACTGTAGATTTGCCTGAGACGGTCTTTTCGGTTGATAGCGGGGTTAGGGGGCGTTTAAAACAGATTTGGAAGCCTCTGTTGCAGGTGATGTCTTGTCCCAAAATAATTTCCCCCCCACCTTTGAGGTATCTTACAACTCACCATTTCACCATCTAAACTGTCTAGCAGCTATACCCAGCCACACCTCAGGCCACAAACGGCTGACAAACG
>NZ_WRFL01000080.1:0-8858 GCF_009778815.1 Candidatus Bathycorpusculum sp. | reverse complement strand
GTATCGGAGCTGGAGGCTTTCAAAAAGGCTTTGGCTATGTTGAGGCACTTAGGCATTGCCATTAAATCTTTGCGGCTGGATAAATATTTCAGTACCCGCTATGTTATCAAGCTTTTTGAGCGTTCTACTGCGTTGTATTTGATTGCTAAGAAGAGTGTTAGGCGGATTGGTGCTTGGGCTAGTATTTTGGCTAAGATTGCTTCTCCGGTTGATTTTTTGAGGCAGTATTTTTATCGCAATCTCTCTGAGAGTGGTTTTTCAGCAGATAAGGGGCGATTTGGCGGCATCATTAAACAAAGAAGAGCTGATCGACAGCAAACAACTCTTTTCTCAAATGCGCTTCTCCACAACATTTACACCATTCGAACTCACCCAAAATAGTTTTGTCCCAATGCCGCTTCTAAGTCAAAACTAATGTTGAATGAAAAATGTCTTGCTGAGCACATATAAAAAGACGAAATCAAGTAAACTACAGCTTTAGTCAAACAAAAAAAGTAAACAGGCAATTCTTGTTATTTTAGGCGTTGTGTTTTCTACATTTTGTAACAGCTCATTACCTCTATCAACAATAACGGCGAACCAAACGCCATAATATCAATGCAGACAGTCTTTATGTACATGTTTACTATCCAATTGAGTTTCAAACGATTATTGATGCATGTTACATAGAATATTTTGTAGGAAAAGAGTCAGTAATTTGTTAT
Source organism: Candidatus Bathycorpusculum sp. (assembly GCF_009778815.1). NCBI lineage: Archaea > Thermoproteati > Candidatus Bathyarchaeota > Bathyarchaeia (SeqCode) > Bathyarchaeales (SeqCode) > Candidatus Bathycorpusculaceae > Candidatus Bathycorpusculum > Candidatus Bathycorpusculum sp. Next base: position 8,154 of record NZ_WRFL01000080.1, on the reverse strand, counting down.
CAAATAGCAACCATATCAGATTAAAAGAGTTTGTATAAAATATGACCTCCCTCAATAGGAAAAATGCACGTCAAATCCATAGTCATTGAAACCGTGAAAGCGCTTACAATACTTAATAACTACCAGTAGAAAGTATCTCTTATGAAACCCAAAATACGCTGGATCCTTTGCGGCGGAACAATTTTCATGCAGAAGTCTTCCACTGGAAAACTAACATATTTGAATAACGATGGGTTGGAAAAAGAGAAAATATTGAAAAGATTTGAAAATCTCCAAGAATTCGTGGATATCACAGCTGACGACATTGTGAATCTTGGCACTATTTCAAAAAAAGATAGTTCGAATTTGGATCCAAACGACTGGAAAACAATCGCTACAGAAGTAGCAGATTCACTAAATAAATATGATGGCGTGTTAATAACTCATGGAACAGATACTATGCAATACACATCTGCAGCACTTTCCTTCATGATACGAAATCCACGTAAAACAATCGCCATCACGGGTTCACAGATTGATGCAAATAACACAAAAACAGATGCAGATAAGAATCTTTATGACGCAGCAAGGGTTGCAGCCTATGGAGACTTTGGAGTTTGTATAGTTTTTTCCTCAAAAATAATCAAAGGTACACGAGCCAAAAAAACTAGTGCTACCGAAATCGATGCTTTCGAAAGTTTTTGCAGTCCCTTGCTGGGAAAAACTGAATCAATTCAAATTGAACATAACGTTGTCAGAAATGAATATAGAGAAGTAATAGCCGATACGAAGTTGGACACGCGAGTAGGCCATATAAAGGTCTTCCCCGGAATGAATCCAGAAATACTTGAGTGTTACGTAAATAAAGGGTATAGAGGAATAATACTAGAGGGTTTCGGCTCAGGACACGTTAATGTTGTGGATCAAAAATATTCATGGTTGAATAATGTAGTTAAAGCTGAGAAGGCCGGTATACCTGTTTTTATATGCACTCAATGCAATCGTGGTGCAGTAGACTTGCGTTATGAGGTAGGCGAGAAACTAAGTCTCGCGGGAGCAGTGGGTCTTGGTGATATGCTTCCTGAGGTTGCAGTAATTAAATTAATGCATGTTTTGGGGCATTATAAAGATCCTGTGGAAATAAAGAAAGCAATGATAGAAAACTTCGCTGGAGAGATCAACCTTTAGTTTTTCAGCTACAAGCTCACAATGAAGAATAAACCACATTGTTTGCGCCCTAACAAATTAATTATGATAACGATTAAAGAATTTTTAACTCAGTTGTTTCTTTTGCAACTTCTAAAACCATGTAGGATGAGACAGCGTTTACGCCTCCAATAGATCTCATTCGGTCTTCGCATTCTTTGAGTGCACTGAGACAGTTTACCTTAAACTTCACTAACACGTCCCAGTCACCCATAGAAACTAAATATACATTTTGTGCCTCTGGCAGCTTAGAGATCTCAGCAAGGACATTGTTCTTTGTTTGAGGTGCCTCAAGTACTAACTGACATAGCATCAACGCTACGATAGATCGATTGAGCTTTGGCGCATCCAATAAAGCCACATATTTTTTTATAACTCCAGTGGATTCCAGATGTTTGATTCTCGAATACACGTTCGCAGTTGTACTTTCAGATTCTTCCGCTATTTGCTTTATTGATACCTTGCTATTTTTTTGAAGTAGATTTAAAATTATTAAATCCTTCTTTTCAACATCAAACATAACATATTCGCCCATATTTTTTTTATGAAATACCTGTGTTAAAGGACATGCTCTAAGACCATTCCAACAATTTTTCCCTGATTATTTCATTAATTAACTTGGGATCAGCTTGCCCTTTTGTTGCTTTCATCGATAAACCCACCAAGAAGTCAATTGCATCTTCATTTCGGATAGCATCCTTGACGGCGGGCTGATTTTTCTCAAATACTTCATTTATGACACGTTCAATCTGGGATCGGTCAACTATTTTCGTTAAACCTTGTTCCTTAGCTATACTTTCTGGTAGTTTACCAGTTTCCATACTTTCGTTCAACACCCTCTTCGCTGTTGCGCGATTTAACTGACCTGCTTTGAGCATTCTTATTAAACTACACAAACTGTTAGGGGAGATTTGTGATTTCGATAATGAGATCTCTTTTTTGGATAGAGATGGAATTATGTCGCTTACAATCCAGTTGCTTATTTCTACTGGGCTTTGGTAAATTTTGTTGCATTGTTCAAAGTAAACTGCAAAGTCTTTGTTTTCTGACAGTATTTTTGCGTTTGAAATCGAGATGCTGTATTGATCAATAAGACGTTGTTGAAGGGCTTCAGGCAACTCGGGCATTTCACACTTAATCTCTTGAAGAAATTCGTTGGACAGCTCTATTGGTACCAAATCGGGTTCAGGGAAGTATCTGTAATCCTGTTCTGCCTCTTTTGTTCGTAAAGAGACAGTAATTCTTCGAACTTCATCCCAGTGCCTAGTTTCTTTCTTTACTTTCATCCCTTTTTCGATCAGACTTTTTTGTCTAGAAATCTCAAAATTAAGCGCACGCTCAACTTCCTTGAACGAAGAAATGTTTTTAATTTCAACTCTTATACCCCCCTTTAGAGAAATGTTTGCATCGCACCTCATTGATCCTTCTAGGCTACTTTCAGATATTCCAAGGGATTCAACAATCGACTTCAATTTGTCCAAGAAGACTCGTGCATCTTTTGGTGATCTAAGATCAGGTTCTGTGACTATTTCGATTAACGCAATGCCAGCTCTGTTGTAATCAACTAATGTTGCGGTTGAGGAATCTATAGTGCCTTCGTAAACAAGTCTAGCTGGATCTTCTTCCAATTGGATTCGTGTAATCCTAATTTGCCTTGGCCCTTCTATAACCACTTTGCCGTTTGTTGAAAATGGTACGCCACCTGCTTGGTCATATTGAGTAATTTGAAAGTTCTTTGGCATATCTGGGTAATAGTAATTTTTTCTAAAGAACAGCATTCTTGATTGTATATGCATACTTAAAGCAAATGATACCAAGGTGGCAACTTTTACTGCTTTCTCATTTAGGACGGGTAAACTGCCTGGGAGACCCATGCATATGGGACACAAGTTGGTGTTTGGCTCTTTACCTCTGTAGTTTGATGAGCAACCACAAAACAATTTAGTTTTAAGGCATGTGAGTTGAACATGTATCTCCAAACCTATTTTAGTACCCAATTCGTTTTCTTCCATTTGGCTCACTCCAATACAGGTGTTTTGTTTACTTTTAAAACTCTTTCAAAAGATAAGGCAATCTTTAGAAGTAAGTCTTCTTTAAAGTGTGGCGCTATTAGTTGTAATCCAACTGGAAGTCCTCTCTGGAAACCACAAGGCAAAGAAATTGCGGGTAATCCAGCTAGATTGACTGGAACAGTGTCAACATCACAAAGGTACATTTTAACAGGGTCACTAGTTTTTTCACCTATTTTAAATGGTAAAATTGGCATCGTTGGTGCTACCAAAATGTCAACTTCTTTAAATGCCCTTTCGAAATCTTGAGAAATTAATGTTCGAATTCTTTGCGCTTTTAGGTAAAACTGGTCGTAATATCCTGCAGACAGAGCAAACGTCCCTAGTATAATTCTCCTTTTGACCTCTTGACCAAAGCCTGTTTCTCTGTCCTTGGAGAAAATATTGCTCCAATCATATGTCCCGTCAGGCAAACGAAGACCATATCTGATACCATCATAACGTGCAAGATTAGAGCTAGCTTCAGACATGGCAATTATGTAATAAGCGGGAAGAGCATCTGCCACTCGCCTTAGAGAAAGGTTTTTTGTGGTTATGTACTGCTCGTTTTCCATCTTTGAAATAGCGTTCATCACACAATTCTTAACAAGAGAATCCGTTCCTTCAGCGAAGAACTCTTGAGGTATACCTATTCTTACCTTCTGACACAGACTATCATCTAAGGTCGAAAAGTATCCTTTACGCAATTCTTTTGCAGAAGTACTGTCTTTAGGGTCATATCCAGCAATAGTCTCAAGTAATAGAGCTGAATCGTGGACGTTTCTGGATATAGGCCCAATTTGTTCTAAACTATTGGCATAGGAAACTAAACCGTACCTGCTCACTAAACCGTAAGTTGGTTTTAGACCTACAACACCACAAAAACTTGCTGGACACCTGATGGATCCCCCAGTATCTCCTCCAAGCGATAACGTTGCCTCTAACGCGGCGACTGCAGTGGCGCTACCTCCAGAAGAGCCACCAGGCACCATTGAAGTATCCCATGGATTATGCGTTGGTCCAAAGTAACTATTTTCCGTGGACGAACCCATGCCAAATTCATCCATGTTGGTCTTGCCGATTATTATTGCATCTTCTCGCCTAATTCGTTCAACGACGGTAGCGTCAAATGGTGAAACGTAATTTTCAAGTAAACGTGACCCACAAGTTGTCCTTAAATTTTTCGTACAGATGGAATCCTTAACTGCAACTCCAACACCACACAGTTTTCCAAGTTTACTACCTGATTTGACCTTCTTATCAATCGCCTTTGCTTGTTCCAAAGCTCCGTTTTTGTCGATTGATATATAAGCTTTGGTTTTTTTATCAACTCTTTCAATTCTCTCAAAAAGAGTTTGGATATACTCCTCTGCTGAAAAAGTGCCGTTCTTAATTTTGGCAGATATTTCACAGGAAGATAGTGATAAATCAGCGAACATTAGTAATTAGCCCATCCTAGGTGCTTTAACATAGCGACCTTTTAGCTGTGGGACGTTTTTTAGTATTTCATCACTTATAGATGGCTCTACCTCGTCTGGTCTCCAAACGTTTGTTAGTGGTAGAGCATGATAGGTCGGTTGAACGCTACTTAGAGGAACAGCATCTATTTGTTTAAAAAGATTGAGAATATCTTTTAGTTGACTATCAAACAGAGTTGCTTCTTCGGCAGATAACTCGATTCTGGCAAGCCAAGAAAGATGTTTAATCATTGGCTTAGTTTCACTGTTTATGTCTTTTCTTTTGCTCATTTCAGTTCGCCTTTCAAATCAGGGGATTAATCTACGCTGATCTCTAGGGTAAAGTACAACCTCGCGAATGTTTTTCTGTTTACAAAGCACCATCATAAGACGATCTAGACCAAATCCAAATCCTGCGTGTGGCGGTATTCCATAGTCAAAGACTTTGAGGTGGTACTCAAATAAGGCAGGATCGAAGCTTCTTTCTTTTAATTTTTCAACTAAAGTATCTTTCTGGTCTATTCTTGAACCACCCGACGCTATTTCAAGTGAGCCGTGCATTAAATCAAACGACTCACAAATTTCGGGTTTGTCATCTTTCGATTTGATGTAGAATGCTTTGGAAGATGTCGGCCAGTCAGTTATGAAGTAGAACTCTGGAAGTTTTCGCTCTATCTTTTTTAGATCTGACACGAAAAGGTCATTACCCCAACTGACATCTACTCCTTCTCTGTGCAAGAGTTCAAGTATTTCGTCGTACGTAACCCGCTTAAACGGAGGCACTGGTGCACGCATCTTGTTCTTAAGCAAGGCTAAGTCTTCTTTACAATTTTCCGTAATGTTAGCAATTGTGTGACAAATGACTCGTTCAAGAACATTCATCACATCAATGTATGTAACGTAGGCTTCCTCAATATCTACCGAAACAGCTTCACTCAAGTGCTTCATTGTACGGGACCTCTCTGCTCGGAAGATCGGACCTATTTCAAAAACTTTCTCGAATGCACCGGTTAATTGTTCTTTGTAAAGTTGTGGGCTCTGGGCTAGAAATGCTTCTTTGTTGTAATAGAGAAGAGGAAAAAGAGCGGCACCTCCTTCAGTTGCTGTTGATATTATTTTTGGGGTCTGAACTTCCATATAACCCTGAGAAGAAAAATACCCCCTAATGGCTTGGAGCGCCGTGTGCTTTATTTTAAATATAGCTTTTGACTGTGGCCTTCTTAAATCTACTGCCCTGAGATCCAATCTCTTTTCAATGTTTGGCAATCTTTGTTTGAATAGCTTGAATGGAGGCATACTCTGCGGAACAGAAAGAACCCTTATATCTTCAGGGATGATTTCAGCACCATGTGGAGCCTTTTCGGTGCTTTTAACTTTGCCCATAACCCCTATAAAAGATTGCTCATGAATATTATTTAATTTACTTCTGACATTTTCTGGGACACTATTAGCGTGTATAGTTAGTTGAACTATGCCTTTCAAATCTTCAAGTATTAAGAATGTAAGCTTACCATGATTTCTAATGCTTGCCACTATTCCGAAAACAACTACCTGATCACCATTAATGCTTGGCAGAATATCGTTTGAATAGTGACTCCTACGCAAATTGCCCATTGTGTCCATTTTTATACACTTATGTGGAGGAACAGGGCTCTCATTCTTTATTTATGTTTTGTCAGTAGTTCTGAAATATCGTTTCTCAAAACTATTTTGCTATTTCTGTTCATGTAAATGGTGATGTTTTAGATGATGCATCATGGAAGGTTCTTGCAGCAGGTCAATTTGACCGCAAAACAACTCAGAATGCTCTTTCGGGGTTAAATCAGGATCAAAAACGCATGAAAGAAGATAAACCCAAACAGAACAATAATTAACATAATAGTAGTATAGAAAAGATAACTAATTAGGCGACGCAAACCAAATATTAAGCTTCATTTTCTGAGGCGTAACGGATCAATACCTCTTCAATAGCTTGACCGAAACCTTTCGGATCATAAAAATTAAAGCGTACTCCAGTGTCATCTATATGTTGTATACAGGTATCACATAAATATGAAAACCACTCTGCATTCAATTTTTTTGAGGATAACGTATCCAATACAACTTTTCTTAATGCATAAAAATTATTATCAAAGTCAACATTATTGATATTACCCATGCAATATTTTGGCGATATTGCTTCAGGGCACGGATACACAAAACCATTCGTAGAAACAACCATACGGCTACCTATATACGAACAAATAGTATAGGGTTGGCTTAATTCGAATTTTCCAATACTATCATACAGTTCTTTTACGCCCATAATGGTAATATTTGAATCCGCATATGCTGTGTCAAGTGCAACATCTAGCATATGTCTATAGTAATTTATCAGTTTATCACCTGATATAATATCAGCACAATGCGGTGAATCAGGCTTTCCATCAACACAGGTACAACTTATGACACTGCACAATGAACTGGCATCATCAATAAGTTTACGTAAATTTAGAGTATGGCGGGCACTATAGGTTATTTCAATCATACTCAAAACACCATATTGTCTAAGATAGTCTAAACCGCGCTTAACTTCTTTGTATGTCGATTGTCCATCTATAGATATGCGTGTCTTATTATGCTCAGCCTCTGTCCCGTCCATACTAACCGAAGCACGTATGTTGTGTGCGGCGAAATATTTAGCAACTTCTTCGGTAACCAATGACCCATTCGTTGTTAAGGCTAAAGAAATCGATAGCTTTTCTGACTCGATGTATTCCGTAACAGCCTTAATAACCGACATATTTAAAAGAGGTTCACCGCCAAAAAAACTAATATTAAAAATGCCCTCATTAGCCGCAAATTTCACGGCGTTCAAAGCCGTTGATACACTCATCATACCTTCTTTTTGTCCATATTGACCATAACAATATGTACATGAAAAATTGCATTTTTCAGATATAATTAAAAGCATCGCTTTTAAATCAGGTATAATTGAAGGTTGATTAAAATATTTTTCTGGAGTAATGCCTTCAATCAACTCTCGAAGAAATTTTTCTATATCAGATGAATGGAATGAGTGCTTCAGTTCTATATCCTCAACGGACAGACCATTTAAATACTCTTGAACTATGAGTGCTTCTTTATCGGATAATATCCATAATTTATTTCGTATATTGGCATATCCATACCAAACGCTATTCCGATAAAACAGATGAAAATAGTTGTTGATTATCTCCCTATAGTTTCGCTCATCCAAATAAAACACTGTCCAGTTTGTAGAGTAGACCTACCACAACAAAAAATAGGTATTTAGTTTATATCATATAATTAAGCGTTAATTGATTGTGTTACCCGATATTTTTAGTAGCAGTTACCGATGTAATGTCATCTGGAGCATTTTTGTTACATACTAAACCGCCGACTTTAGTAGCAGTTACCGATGTAATGTCATCTGGAGCATTTTTGTTACATACTAAACCGCC
>NZ_WRFL01000079.1:0-8931 GCF_009778815.1 Candidatus Bathycorpusculum sp. | reverse complement strand
TTGTTTCAAAGAAGACCGCGATGGTGGATTTAACGCTTAAACTTTGGCACGCATTAACCACTGAAGACATCTTTACAGCATTTCAAAAAACCGCATTACTTATCTTTAGGTGAACACTCTCTTCTTTTCTTATATTTTGCGTGTTGATGAGGTGTTTGTGTTTTTAGAAATTGTTGGGTAGAAATTGAGGGTATAACGCACATTTATGCGCTGATTTTAGCTTAAATGCGTTATCTGGTTGATCCAGGATGTGTTTTGTTGTTGTATTGTCTTGATTGAATGTTGTGTATATTATGCTTTGCTTGTTTTAGTTAGAGGGTCTGTTATTCTGATAGTTTATCAAAGAATTCGAGGAGCAGTTTTGCAACTTTGTCGCCTTGTTTGGTTTTGATGTAGTATTTTTTGAGTGGATCGATGCGTTCGCTCTTGGCTAAACCTAAGGATTCGAGTTCAATCATTCTTGATCTAAACGTACCGTCGCTTAGTGTTAGTTTGTTTTCTTGCATGAAGCTTTTGGCTTCTTTCCATCTGCCGCGTCCAACATAGAGTAGAAGCAGGCAGTCGACTGCATGATCTTTTTCGAGCATTGTTTTGATAGAGGCAAGTTTGGCTTCTGTTAGTATGTGTTTTATTTTCTCTTCGTTCACATTTTTTGACATTAGCATTTTCCCTCCTTTGTTTCTATGATGATGTTCGACACATTATAAATTATATTGCAAAACACGACATATGTCTCCAGATGTCTATCTTATTCATAAAATATTGGGCTTAGTATCTTATAAATGTACTGCGTAGTTAGCGCTTGGATGTATCAAACAAAACAGTGCATGGGTGTTGTTAAATAGTTACGTGCTAGGTGGTAAATTTTGAGGTGACTAAGCTTGTTGCTGATAAGGCTGAACCTGGTTCATTTGATTCTTCTATGGTTGAATATGCTGTTTCTGTGCCTGGTTATGCTATGTTAACACCGTTAAATGCTGCAAAGGTTTTACCACATCTAGCACTGAGTTTATATTTGCTATACTTGGCACTGTTAATGATATGATCTATCTTCTGTCTCTTCTTTTATTAATCTTTATTAATATAATGTTATAAAAATTTTAATTAATGTTGCTGTTTTAATAATTTGCCGCTTCCTTTAGATTATATTGTGCTTTAATTTCAATTATTATTCTTGCAACACAGATTGATGGGTGAAAATGTAGGTACGGCAGTTCATGCGAAAAGAAGCGGATACTTTTTAATGGGAGTGGTTGTTATAAAACCAAAAAAGGTAAGTCCACTTTGGTCGCTGACAAATTGGTTATTGGTTTGGGCGGTATGCCTGGCTCAGGTAAATCTCTGGTTGTGGAAACTGCCCGCGAAATGGGCTATGACATAGTCGCCATGGGTGATGTTGTACGGGAGCAGACCAAATTACGTGGTTTGGAGCCGACACCTCAAAACATTGGCGCTGTCATGCTTGCGTTGCGGGCTGAAAGCGGCAATTATGTTATCGCACAGAAATGCATCCCCAAAATAAAAGAACAAACAAGCTGTTGCGTACTCATCGATGGGTTGCGTAGCATTTATGAAGCTGATATCTTTAAGGAACATTTTGCCAGTTTTACCCTTGTTTCTGTGCATGCATCTCCTCAAATCCGTTTTGAGCGTCTCAAACGCCGGGGTAGAAGTGACGACCCTGCAACCTATGATATTTTTGTGCAACGTGACAATCGCGAATTAGGCGTAGGCGTGGGCAATGTCATAGCAATGTCAGAGCAAATAATAGTTAATGATAATAGTATCGAGAGTTTCAAACTTTTGGTGCGTGAACATTTTGGCAGGATTGAGACTTTATGGTTGAAGAAATAGAAGTTTTTGTAGAAACAGACCTTAATCCAACAGAAACTGAAGAAAAAGTCCGTTTGGCTATAAGCAATGTTTTGGGTGGTGCAACATTCACTGTTAGCCCCGCCCAAAGAGGCGCCATCTTAACTGCCCATGCAACAGGGCAGGATTGTTTGATCAAACTTCGCAATCTTATGCGTAATGACCGCATTCGTGATGCTGCACGAAAATTGCTTCTCAAAAAAATCCGCGACAACACTATCAGCTTTTACCTAAACAAACAGGTTGCTTATGTTGGTCACATATCCTTCTCTGAGGAAACTGCCGAGTCGCCGCTTGGACCTCTGCATTTTACAATTAAAACCCTTAGTCCTCAGCAACTCATTGAGTGGATGGCAGAGAAAACCTAATTCGAGGCTGACGTGTGGCGGAACGGGCGCAGATAACCAAGAACGGCGCGATCCTCTTAGGGGATAATGTTGCATGTGATGCTTTTGACATAAGGCCTATCCGAGTTGTTACTCATGCCCATGCCGACCACCTCTACGGTCTGCGCAAAAGTGTCAAGTGTTGTGAGAAGGTTTTGATGACTAAAGCTACCCGCGACCTTTGCAAAATTCTCAACCGTGGCTTAAATCTCTCCGAAGTGTCTGTTTACCCCCTCGAATATAATACACCTCTCAAATACGGTGACGAAACAATTACTCTGCTAAAAGCAGATCACATATTAGGTGCTACACAAGTGCTCGTCGAAGATGCCCAAGGTATTCGCATTGCCTGGTCGGGGGATTTTAGGTTGGAGGGTACCCAAGCTGTGGATTGTGATGTGCTGGTTGTAGAGGCTACATATGGACGTCCTTCTTGTCGACGTAACTTTACAGTTGATGTTCGAGCGCTTTTGGTAGAAATGGTTGAGAAGCAGCTCCGTAGCGGCACCGTATATGTATTTGGCTATCATGGCAAACTCCAAGAAGTGATGAAAATTCTTCGTGATGCCGATGTGCAGGTGCCTTTTGTTATGCCCGAATTAGTCTATGATGTCACCCAAGTCTGCCAGACACACGGTATGATGCTTGATCCAATCTCACATTGTGCCGACAAGGACGGCCAGAATCTCATAGCTGATAATCTGCCCTGTGTCGCTTTCTACCATATGAATCAACGCAAACATGTCGGACTACACAACCCACGGATATGTGTAAGCGGATGGGAATTCCAAAAACCCTGTCGTCAAATAAGTGACCGTGAACATCTCATCGCTCTAAGCGACCACAGTGACTTTGACGGATTAATAGAGTATGTACGACGTACCAATGCCAAACAGGTCATTACCGACAACTTTCGAAGCGACGGCGATGCACTTGCCAAAGAAATTCGTCATCGACTAGGCATACCTGCAGTTTCCATGCCCCAAAGTCCCGGACAAACAACCCTATAACCATACAAATCAAAGCGAGTTATTGTTAGACTTTCCATTTTTGGCATCTGCTATACTAAATAGTGATGTTTTGAACGGTCAGCTGGTATTAGCGCGTGTCTTTGGCAAATACTTCTTTCTGTCATTGTATTGGTTAGTAGTTGGTTGTGTTCGGCTAAAGCTTAAATGATTCCAAGAAAATTAGATTTTAATCATGCAGTTAAAGGAATGTCCCATGGCTAAAACCTCTGTAATATCAGGTTTCTACAAGTTGCCGCCCAAAGAGCGGTTGGCTCTTGTTGCAGAATTTGCAGGTTTAACTCCTGAAGAAACTTTGCTTCTTGAACAGTCCAGCTCATTACCCACCGAAGTAGGCGACCATATGATAGAGAATTTTATCGGGGTTTTCCCTGAACCTCTGGGTGTCGCTGTTAACTTTCAAATTAATGGCAAAGAGTATCTTATCCCCATGGCAACCGAGGAACCCAGTGTAATTGCTGCTGCCAGTTATGCTGCCAAGATGGTGCGCGACGGCGGAGGTTTCCAAACCAGTAGCACCACACCCGTCATGATCGGACAGATACAAGTCGCTAAACTAAAAGACGCCAACTCTGCACAGACAACTGTTTTGGCTGCAAAGGATCAAATACTTAAAAAGGCAAACGAGCAAGATCCCGTTCTAAACTCATTTGGCGGCGGCGCCAAAGACTTAGGCGCCAAAGTTATTGACACTACTCTGGGACCTATGCTTATAGTTGAATTATATGTTGACTGCCGTGACGCCATGGGTGCTAACGCAGTAAACACAATGGCTGAAGCTGTAGCTCCTTTAATTGAGAGTCTCACAGGCGGACAGGTATATTTGCGGATAATTTCCAATTTAGCCACTAGACGACTTGCTAAAGCTTGGTGTGTTGTTCCCAAGGAAGCTTTAGGTGGCGAAGCCGTTGTTGAGGGCATTGCATATGCATCAGTATTTGCAGAAGCTGACCCCTACCGCGGTTCAACACACAACAAAGGTGCCCTAAACGGCATCATTGCAGTCATATTGGCAACGGGTAATGATCACCGTGCAATCGAAGCCGGTGCACACGCGTACGCAGCCCTAAATGGCAAATACACCTCCCTATCGAGATGGACCAAAAACAGCAGTGGAGATCTTGAAGGCGTAATCGAGTTACCTATGGCTGTGGGCCTAATCGGTGGTGCTGTAAAAACGCACCCCATCGCCAAAATTGCCATGAAAATTCTAGGAGTCAAATCCGCCAACGAATTCGCCGAAGTCCTTGCCGCTGTTGGTTTAGCTCAAAATCTGGGTGCCTTGCGTGCATTGGCAAGCGAGGGTATCCAGCGTGGACATATGTCTCTACATGCACGAAACATCGCCGTAATTGCAGGCGCTCATGACAGCCAAATCGATACAGTTGCAGAGCAGATGGTTAGAGACCGAAAAGTACGCGTAGACTATGCTAAAGAGATCCTTGCAGAGTTAAACAAAAACACGCCGCCCTAAACCAGCGGCATACCCCCACTGTATTTTCTGATAAATCCTCCGCTATGGTTAAATGCATATAAGTAAGAAAAACTATTGTACACAAACCTGATAATTGAGGCAATTTGCTTGGGAAAGAAAAAAGTGTTAAGTGAAGGCGCAATAAGCGAAATGGTCTACCCCGGCCAAGGCGAAGTTTTAGGTGTAGTTACAAAACTATTGGGGTTTGACCGTATTATGGTTAAATGTCAAGACGGTGCAGAACGTCTCTGTCGTATCCGAGGCAAAATGAAACGCCGCGTATGGATACGTGAAGGCGACATCGTCATCATTTCACCCTGGGACTTCCAAACTGACACCCGCGGTGATGTAACCTGGCGCTACACACACGCCCAAGCCGAAAACCTAAGACGCAAAGGCCTCCTAACCCTCTAAACCCCTAACTTTACATCCCTACAAACAATCTACCGCGAATCATCGGTAGCTTTTCCTCTAATATTCTCCATCTGCCTAACTTATTATAACCTACTTACCTGCCCTTTGCTTGATGATTGCAGTTTCACGAAATCTCTACATCTTCACTGAATAAGACTCAGGTTCATTTTAGCAGTATTATCCATTAACATACTGATGGTGTAATGAAAGAAAAATTTGAAATTTTATTGCCCTGAAAATACTTAAAACTTACGATTAGCTTTAATATCCAAAATCCATAACTTGGCTGAATCTTATGTCCAACCGAGCCCGAGAACGCCTAAACCACAGAGAAAAACTAGTGGAACGCAGAGACAAAATGCTCATTCACGACCGTGCCAACGAACGTGCCACCGTTGAGGAAGTCTTTGACCAAGCCACCCGTCTAGTCGTTTTTGACCTATTAAACAGTGGTATACTCTACGAAGTCAACGGTGCCGTGAGCAGCGGCAAAGAAGCCAAAGTCTACTGGGCAACCACCAAAGACGGCACAGATTTAGCCGTAAAAATCTATCTCACCTCATCTGCTGAGTTCAAAAAAGGTATGCTCAAATACATCGAAGGCGACCCCCGATTTAAAAACATCAAACGCGACACCCGCTCGCTTATGTCTTTGTGGGCACAAAAAGAATTCCGCAACCTCCGCGAAGCCTCCGAAGCCAAAGTGCCCGTACCCAACCCCATAGCAGTGAAAAGCAACGTGGTTGTAATGGAGTTTATCGGCAAAACAGGCGCACCAGCTCCCTCCCTCAAAGAACAATCACCAGAAAACCCCGAGCGCGTCTATAAACAACTAATTACATACATAAAACGACTCTACAAAAAAGCCAAAATTGTCCACGGCGACCTAAGTGAATACAACATCATGATGTGGAAAGGCAAACCATTAATTTTTGACCTCTCCCAATCCGTATCCATAGAGCATCCCATGGCCAACTTTATGCTAAACAGAGACTTAGTGAATCTAAACAGGTATTTTAGTCGCCTAAACGTTAATGTAACCCCAGTAGAAGAATTACACAAATTGGTTGTTGGAAAATAATGCCTGGTCTAGATAGCTTTGTTCGAATCCCAAAAGAACGCGTGGGCATACTCATCGGCCCCGAAGGAAAAACAAAACAATACATAGAAAATAAACTAGGCGCCAAACTCGACGTAGACACAGAGGGTAGCATAGCAATAATCCTCACCGAGAAAGCCGCCGATCCCTCAGTTCTGCTCAAAGCCAAAGATGTCGTATCGGCCATCGGACGCGGCTTTGCACCTGAAATCGCTTTTCGTCTAATCCGCAATGAAGACGACATCTATGACATGATCGATCTACGACTGATTTTTGGGCGTAGCGAGTCCGATATAAAACGCATTAAAGGCCGCCTCATTGGTACTGATGGCAAAACCCGTAAACTCATCGAAGAACTCAGCGAAGCAGATGTTGTCGTGTACGGCCACACAGTAGGTATCATAGGTAACTTTGAGCAATCAGATACAGCACGCAACGCAATACAGATGATAATAGATGGTTGCCAACATCACACGGTCTACAAGTACCTACAACGCAAACGCACCGAAATGAAAAAAGAAAAACTCCAACTATGGGAAAAACCCCAAGATAAATAATAATCTTTTTCCTTGTTTTTATCTGCCACTTTCTGGGTTTCTTTCCAGTTTCGCAAATAGTAATCTGCACAGCTAACCAAAAACTATATTCAAACAAAACATGTCTTTTTTATTGAATTATTCGTCTTCTTGTTTTTAGGAAATGTGTGCCAACTATGATACTGCTACCACCAACTATCACCCCGATTACGATGAAAATATATGCCGGTGAATCTGATGGGGCCGGTGAATCTGATGGGGCCGGTGAATTAGAGGAGCCATTTAGGGCATTGAAAGCATACAAATTAAAATTAGCACAAATATAGAGCACGCCATCAACAACTCTAGGCGACGCATAACCGTCTCCATACTCAAAAGTACTCCAAAGCTTCTTACCAATAGTCGCATCCAAAAAATAAAAATTACCATCACAAGAACTAACATAAACCACTCCCCCCGCAACAGCCGGCGAAGAAACCACTATATCACCAGTAGTATAGCTCCAGAGCTTTTTACCATCAGCCGTATCTATAGCATAAACAGTATGATCTTCAGAACCAACATAAACCACTCCGTCAACAACAGCCGGCGAAGAACTAACACCCCCACCTGTTTGGTAATTCCAAACTTTTTTGCCAGTCGTAGCATTCAATGCATAGATACAATGATCACCTGAACCCACGTAAACTATGCCATCAACAACCGCAGGAGACGAGCCAACAGGATCACCTGTAGCAAAATGCCAAAGCACTCGACCACTCTTTGCATCTAACGCATACACATTATTATTATCAGCACCAACATAAACTACCCCGCCAACAACAGCCGGAGACGACGAAATACCCCCGCTACCACCAGGTATTGCGTAATGCCACAGTTTAGTACCATCAATAGCATTAAAAGCAAAAACACAACTACCCTGCGCACCATCGTATGAGTGCCGTGAACTGAAATAAACTATGCCATCAACAACTACCGGAGTTGAGAGACCGCCCAAAGGTAGGCTCCACAGTTCAGTGCTATCGGTAGCGTTTAAAACCCAAAAACTAACCTGTGTAAGTACGTATATTCGTCCATCAGCCACTGCAGGCGATCCATGTATGACGTTAATGATGTAGTTATTGTAGGTCCATATGTTGGTGCCAGTTGTGGCATTTAAGGCTGAAACTTGTCCATGTATTTCTGAGTTAAGATAAACTATGCCGTTTACAACTGTAGGTGGAGCATAAACTCCGTTACTGGGAGTGTATTTCCAGAGCATTGATTGTAACAGAGGATCACCAGTAAGAGTGGTGGTTGGAGTTGCTGACTGAGCCAGAGGGGTTGCGTATAGACTTAAAAAGGCGGCAATAAGAATGAGTGTAGCTATAAATGTGGTTGTTATGGGAACTGAAAAATGTTTAACCCTTGTACAGAGAGAATTGGCTGTTAGAACCAGCGGCTGTTTTTTTATTTCTTTTTGTACATTATTCATATTTGTTCGCTAACCTCTTATGAATACGTTTGAAGTGCTAAGTGATTTTTGTGTGTTAGTTATAGAGACGTTATTGTCTTTGATTTCGGGGACGCTGCTGTTTAGCGTTTGTGATATGCTGCTTATTTAACCAATTTAGCAATGCAACGATGACTTGTGTGAAGGTACCCGTCGATGGCCCAAGTCGATCGTATCTATGGGTCTTTTTGTTCTAATTTAGTATTTGCTTTAAAAATGTGTTAATTAACTGGGAAGACCGCTGGTTTAAGGTTGTCTTGTTTATGTTTCCTTGTTTTAGCATGTATCGGTGTTGTGATTGTGTGTTTGAATAGGAGGCTCATGTAGCAACTAACCCAAGTTTATACTTGAAGGTTGATGTGTTGCTACGTCACACTCAAGATCCACATCATCCTTTTGTCTGCGGGGCCAGACTCGTCATCGCCTACCCATTCATCCAAAAACAGTGTTATGAGCCTTTAAATGTTCAGGTATCTTTGTGCAGATGCATCAAAGTTTAAAGGTTGCTATACTGCTTTGACCGCATTATAAATAAGTGTTGATTGTATATGTTAACACGTGCTTAGTTATGAATAAAAAGTACAGTGTTAACTTGACCAAAGATGAGCGTTGGATAATTTTTGAGACAAT
>NZ_WRFL01000078.1:0-8999 GCF_009778815.1 Candidatus Bathycorpusculum sp. | reverse complement strand
TATTCTGTTCGTAACCTCAACTATATGCGAAAATTTGCTGAATTTGTTAATGATAAGGGAAAAGTGCCAACAGTGTCGGCACTTTTGAGCTGGTCCCATAACAGGACACTTCTCGATAAAACCAAGACTCTTGATGAGTATTTGTGGTATGCTCAGCAAACAATTGAGAACGGTTGGTCTCTATCTTCACTGCAGTATCATGTTGATGCAAAGACATATTTGCGTCAGGGTTTGGCTGAAAAGACAAGTAACTATACCCAATCGTTACACTCGCCGTTTAGTGGTTTGGCCTCTGATACTTTGAAGAATCCTTATGTGTTTGATTTTATTGAGCAACGTGAGGCAATTATTGAGCGTGAGATAGAGAATGAGTTGGTGGCTAATATTGCTAAGACTATTATGGAGTTGGGTACAGGGTTTGCTTTTGTTGGCAATCAATATCACTTGGAAGTTAGCGACAAAGATTACTATTTAGATCTACTTTTTTACAACACTAAACTGCGTTGTTATGTAGTCATTGAATTAAAGAATACTGAGTTCAAACCTGAATATGCTGGCAAGCTTAATTTTTATTTGTCGGCGGTTGATGATATGCTTAAACACAAAACCGATAATCCCTCTATTGGTATTATACTTTGTAAAACACGGGATAAATTGACGGCTGAATACGCTTTAAAAGACATACACAAACCTATAGGTGTTAGTGAGTACAAGTTGTCTGATTTTGTTCCCGCTGAACTAGTAGATACTTTGCCAAGTGTTGAGGATATAGAAAAACGTGTGAAACTAGCTCTTGATTTCGAGGAAGAAAACAAGAAAGACAGTGACAATGAGTAAACACGTACGCAATTACTGGTCTGCCGATGGAGTAAGATTGCTCCTCACAAGTATTTTCAACCGTTTGATTGCCCTTTTTAGGGGTTATATGCAAAGAGGGACTATCGTAAAAGCAAGGGTGAAGAAGATCATTGTGGGGATTGTTGGAGAGGCAAGCACACCGTTTGGGTATAGTTCACTGTGTCCCTTTAGCGTATCGAGGTATTTTTGTAAATTTGTCTCGGCTTTTACAAACCGTAGCAACTTTCTAGTAGGTTTGCCATCACATTCTTCTTGAACTACCACTGTTTCGGCTGGAAAATATCTAAGCTCACCCAACTTATCTAATGGTATGCGTCTTACCGTAAAGAGTAGCCAGATTTTTTGGCGTAGGGTGAGCTGGATTCCTTCAAACATGTTTTTGCCCTTAAGGAGGTCTTTTAGGTTTAGGCTAAAAATGGATAGAGGCCATATCAGACTTAAAATGGCTGAAAAGCAAAATACCACCAAAACTACTGGTAATGCAGAAAGCCCTAATGTAGGGTTAAGTGTGTGGGGGATTGCTGGAAGAGTTAGACCAATAAATATGAGGGCTTTGGCATCTGCGCTTCCATAAAAACCCGAACAACACAAACCCAACCCCAAAAACAAAGAAACCACCAAAGAAACCAACACCACTGACACCTCTACCAAGTTAAAAGCTATGCTCGCAAGGGTCATTGCACATCCAATTGGATATGCAAAAAGCCAAACCCGATTAGCAACTCTTCGAGTCTTAAAATCAAGCACCGAAACATACCCCAAAATAATCAACACAAAAACAAACGGCAACCACATCAACAACATAATTTTCATCCTCTACCTATAGAATTGTGGAGATTTTAAAAATCAACCAAATCATCCTTTTTGCCTATTCCGAATCAGCCGAAAAACCATGTTGATAATCAGAAGAGGCAGACCAATTAGTCTTGCACTCTTGCGACCACACATCAGTTACCTCTTCTTTTGTGTTCTCAACTGTTGGGTTTTTGTCTTCTTCTTGTTTCTTTGCTTTTTTAGTTGGTTGGTTTTCGTAGTCTAGTTGCATTCTTGAAAGAGGCACCTTACCTAACACCACTGGAAGCTTTTCGACTGCTGTAGGTAATCCCACAATTTGTGCTAACTCTTGGGTGGAGAGCACAATGGGTTGACGTTTCCTAAAGCCCATAAACAAACAAACCGCCAAAAAAACCCCAAAACCAACAAACCCCAAATCCACTCCAGATATTGAAGCAGACAAAACAAGGTTTAGAGGATTAAATAATCCAAAAAACCCAGCCAATAACAGAAGGCTTAAGGGTATTGCCCACCAGAGACGGCAGAGAACATTATTTCGCATAACATGTCTTGTGGGTGTTCTAAGTGTTGGGGTTGGGTGTTGTTTGGGTTTTTTGGTGGTTTTGAAGGTTTTTAGTTTGTTGGTGGGGGCGGCTGGCAGAGCTTTTTTGGCCGTTTGAATGCTTTGTAAAGACTCCCCAAAAACAAGGATTTTGCAGACAAACAGGTTGCTTGCAAGTTTTAACTCCGCACCCCTTACAAGCTCACGGCTCCAAGAATCCACCCTAACAACTCCAGATCGCCCCTTAGCGGACTCACTTTTTGAGGTTTTTCCGATGCCCGTCCCTAACAAATCAACCAAAGGATCTAAAACCAACGAATTTGTCGATGAGGTTGATTTGGGTGTGGTTTTTTTGTGCACAAAATTCTGTATCCCCCCTGCCGCATTAGGATCTGCCTGCACAACCACCTCAACACATACCCCCAACCCTGCAACGGACGCAACTAAGCGGTCAATAAGATTAACCACCAGTTCTTGTCGCTGACCATTAAACACTAACGGCAACGCATAATTTTTAGATAGCTCTAAATCCGCACAAAAACGGTATTGATGCCTTGGCAACTCAACTCCTCCTATAACTTCCACGTCAAGCAGCGTTCGTATGACATTTGACATTTGTGCACGGGTGTGTTCATCAAAAAATTCAAAGAAAAACCTAACAAGCGATCGCTCATCCTCCCCACAATCGCCATCTTTGGGGACAACAATAAAAAACCTAAACGGCTTACCCAAATCATGCAACGCATCTAAAACAGACGCAAAACTTGCAGACTCCAACTTGGCAGTAATAAGTGGCCTAACCTCAACCCAACAAGCACTACCCCCACGACCAACAGCTAAATCCATTTGACATCAACACATAAACCCTCCACAAATTTAAAAGAAAATAATTAATACAGCGAAAAAGAGTTGAAAAGTTATGTCCACTGTAGACTCTTTATTGACACGTAGCTTCTTATTTTTGGAGGATTCAGACTGGAGTAAAGCATCTGAATATTTCAATAAAGTTCTGGATATAAACCCTGAACATGCAAGGGCGTATATTGGTTTATTATGCGCTGAATTACACATCAGACATGAAACAGACTTGGCAAACCAACAGCATTCTCTGGAGGACAAACCGAACTTCAAAAAGGCGATCCGTTTTGCTGACCAAGATTATCGCTCCAAGCTGGAAGCATATAGTCAGAAAATTCAACAAAAAATACAACAAGAAAAACAAGAAAAACAAAAACGCGTATCTGAGCTTAAAAGAATACGTGAAAATAATTCCAAATATATCGGTTGTATTTTCACTGAAGGGAATCGTACGGTTGGTTTGAGGGCTGATGGCACCGTCATAGCAACTGGCGACAATGAATATGGTCAATGCAATGTGGAAGGTTGGCACGATATTGTAGCAATAACCAGTGCTTGGCATCGTACGGTTGGTTTGAGGGCTGATGGCACCGTCATAGCGGTTGGAAAAAACGAATATGGCGAGTGCAATGTAGGAGGTTGGTACGATATTGTTGCTGTAGCTACTGGACGTGATCATACGGTTGGTTTGAGGGCTGATGGCACCGTCATAGCAACTGGAAGCAATCACTATTGGCAGTGTTATTTTGTTGGTAGTTGGCGCAACATTGTTGCTGTAGTTGCTGAATGGCATAGTACATTTGGTTTGAGGGCTGATGGCACCGTCATAGCAACTGGCGACAACAGTACCAGCAAATGTAATGTTGATGAATGGCGGGACATCATCGCAATAGCTACTGCTACGGGTCATACGGTTGGTTTGAGGGCTGATGGCACCGTTATAGCAACTGGATACAATGAATATGATCAGTATAATATTGGTAGGTGGCGTGACATTGTCGCAATAGCTACTGTTTATGGTCATACGGTTGGTTTGAGGGCTGATGGCACCGTCATAGCAACTGGAGACAATCGCTATGGTCAGTGTAATGTTGATAGTTGGCGTGATATTGTCGCAATAACTGTAGGGGATCATCATACGGTTGGTTTGAGGGCTGATGGCACCGTCATAGCAACTGGAGACAACAAAGCAACTAGGTGTGGTAAAACCGTTTATTGTGGTCAATGTGATGTTGGTGGTTGGCGTGATATTGTCGCAATAACAGCTAGTTATGATCATACGGTTGGTTTGAGGGCTGATGGCACCGTCATAGCAACTGAAGACAATCGCTATGGTCAGTGTAATGTGGGTAGTTGGCGAAATATTGGTCCTGTTGATAAAAAACAAGCGCGCAAGCGTTTGGAACAACAACGCATAGAGGAACAACAACGCATAGAGGAACAACAACGCATAGAGCAGTCTAACAAATGGGCATCACAGGGGCTATGCCGACATTGTGGTGGCGAGATGAGCGGTTTGTTTACCAAAAAATGTAGAGTCTGTGGCAAAACGAAATGAGCAGTCACACAGTCAATATAAACGGTTGATAACCTGTTAACGTTATCGGAGCAGGTGATGTGTAGATACACTATGGTTGGGTGCTTTGTTTGCACATCCAAAGGGCAGTAATAGCGCTATTCAAACTACCTTGGTCTGAACAGTTAAAAATTAAAAATTAACCACAATAGTGTGTTGTTGGGTTAGTTTGTTTAGTTTCTTTTTAAATTTCTGTATGTTGTTTTTATGGTGTAATGTTTGGATAAATCTATATGTAAAGGCTCATGGAACCGAAGAATTGTTGTAAAACAGAGTTTAGCTTTTTTACTGATTTGTTTAATGGGGTTATCGGTGTTTGGTGGGTTTTTAGGTTTGTTGACTGCACAAACTGGGCAAAGTACTGTAAATTTGGCAATTGAACCCCTGTTTGACAGATATGGTATGCCTGCCATTAATGAGGATGGCACATTTTATCCAAATGATATATTCGCAATAACTTACAATACAGAGTTAACAAGTGAGGTTAATTTTGAAAAGGTAGAACTCCACTATGACAGCTCTGTTTTTAACATGTTTAGCAATAGCGACAATTTTGGGGCTGAGGGGGTTGGTGGGGGCGACTTTGAGGTTTTATCCTCTGCTTCAGCGGGGGTGTATTATTTTGTTGTGGAAGTGTGGGGTAATCATTCCTCTACTGATGGTTCTAAAAGTGAAAGTTATGTGATAGCTGAGGCATCGTTAACTGTTACGGTGGTGGAGTATGATCCGCACTTTACCGTAGCCCTTACCTATACTGTTCCAACTGGCAACGGTTCAAGCAGTTACGAAAAACCCCTTGCCATAATTGTACGTTACGAGGGTAATGGGCCAGATCGTAATCTTAGACAACGCGCAGTAATTGATGATTATGTTTGGGAGGGTTACGCACAAAAAATCCCGCAAATAGACCAAATGCAGCAATCCCTCACCCCCAACCTTACCGTAGCCAGCTTTCTTAACCAAAGCTCAAACACCCAATTCTTAGCCCAAGGCATAGACAATGAGGCTGAACTCAGTCAATTTGTTTTGAGTGTTGATGGGAAAAGTTTTACAAACAAGGAACTTTCGGTGGTTTTTCTTTGGGAAACAAACACCAATCATAGCTATGTTTGGACTCAAATTCTGCCCGTAGATGGAACAGGTGGAGGTGGGGTTTATGGGGAGTGGTTTGAGTGGCAAGCCAGCATAGTCTTTCCCCCCACAGTTAACCCAAACCAAAGTAGCCAAACAACAATGAGTCAGGAAGATTTGCAAAATCAGCTTGTAGAACAATTTAACGCCCCCAACGGAACACTAACCACTTCACCCTTTGGAAATACTATAACAGCAATGTATGCACACAATAAACGCCTCGATCTCTTTGCCAAAGAGGTGGGCGTAGAGAAAAACCAAACGCTAAACTGCTTAACGCCTATGCCTCTGTATTTTACCTCACAGGAGCGTTATGCCAAACTCCAATACACCCTAAACCCTGCAGTTATAGCAGAAATTACCAACCAAGGCTTCACAAACGCTCTCTACTACAACCTAACCCTTGGTTGTGATCTCTTTGGTGTCCCAAGATATTTTGATGCTAACACTACCTGTGAGTACGAGTTTTTTGCTAAACTCTTTAACGCCACAGCCTACAAGTGGGATCATACCCTTCAAACATGGAGCATAGACCCAAGCGTTAACATAAACGCTGTTTTTGAGTCTGCCTTTAACTTTACTGAAACAGACCTTTTGCGTTCGAGTTTTGAGGAGCAAACATCTGACCCCCAAGCCCTAAAAATAGCAATGGCAGATCTCTACGATTCAGGGCCTCAAATGTTTAGAAGCACAGGTTCTATTGAAGCATACTTGCAACGCACAAGCCCCCTATACTACAACCTCCAAATAACAGCAGGTCAAAAACAGACAACCACCCTTCAACGAACTATAGAGTTAAACTTTAGAGACAACAACCCCTACCAGCTGCCCCTAAACTTTGACCCCACTTCACCCCTGCAAATAGACGTTCTTGCAGACACTACCCAAAACACCCTACTATCACTAAATGCCCCAAAAGAACTCGGAGGATTAACCAACATAACAGTATATTTAGTCACAAGCATACCCACAGGAAAAACAATCCAAACCCTCTCCCCAGACCTCCTGCCCCTTAGTCTGCTTAAAACAATGAACCTAACCCTACCTCAAGAACAAATCCAAAAACCCCTCGGCTACGAGGAAAACTATCAACAATTCTACCAACAATACCAAGGCTACAGCACAATTACCAAAGAAGAGACAGGGGGCTTTTGTGGACAAACACAAATAGCACTCTCCAAAGACCAAACAATAGTAGCCCTAACCGAGCAAGGAGAAGCATTACTCTACATTGAAGCCACAAACGTTTGGGGAACCACATTCCACCAAATCATACCTGTTCAACCCTACGCCAAACCCCAATGGGAAATACCCTTCGACAAAGCCACAACATACCTCATAGCCATAGTCATCATAGCCATAATCCTGAGCATTGCAATGTACCTGATACGAACAAAACAGTAAATGCATAAACCATCAAGTAAAAGCACGTTTTATAACAAGCAACACGGTTCATCCTGTAAAAAAGCAATTAAGGTGCAAGCGTCCATGACGTAGAACGTGTTCATTCTTCGAGTTCCTTATCTGCGTGTTTTCGCTCTAAAAATTTCTCAGCGGACATTTCGGGATGATTAGATAGTGAGCCACGTACTTTGCTAATATAGTCATTTGGTTCTTGTATGGGTATGAGGTGAATTTCGCCGTCTGTTTCACGGACTTTTACTTTTTCTGTTTTAATTAGCTTGGATAAGGCTTCAGGCAAGGTTTTGGTGTTTAATACAGTTTCAGTCATGGCATTCACCTTTTTCTAAATGAGTTAATTTGGTTAATATGCTTATAATGGCAACCTCTATTTGTTAACAATTGCTGTTCATTCTTGATGTAACGTATGTGTCTATGTTTGTGTGAGGGTTATAAAAGCAGTAGCGCAGTTATACTACCATAGTTTTTGTTGGTTTTGTGTTTTTTTTTGTTTTTAAAATGTAGGGGTCTTTTTTTATGGTGTAGTTAGTGAAGTTTCAGCTCTGGCGTACTGATCGAATTTATAGGAAAATTCAAGGCGTAATTGATAGACTAAAGTCTAATCGTGCTTTGCTTGGGGTGGATGCGGGGATTTTGATTGCATTTTTCACCATTACTATGCTTGTTATCTATTTGGCGGCTCCTGTTATCATGTCTACGTTGTTTGATGTAATTATTGGTGGTCCTGAGGGAGTTTATTCATATCTTTTAGAGTTGCCTTTGATAGCTACGCCGGGTAGTGGTGGGGGGACTATTGGGCAGCAGTTGGGTGTGCCTATGACGATGGTGTTTGGTTTGATGCGAACCATTGCCCTTGCCATGTTTGCCGTTGTGCTAATTATAGCGGCTATTTGTTATGTGCTTGAGAATTTTAGAATAATGAATGAGGGCACAGCATCCAACATTATCATGAACAGCGTCTTTACCCTAATTCTGATCTTTGCGTGTCAGCCAATTTATAATGCAACAGCGGGGGCTATCAATCTTTTTGTGGGTTGGCCTGATGTTGGGGGTGCAGGGTTGCTTATTCCCTCGGGTAACACTATAAACATCATCGTTGGCTATGCAACGGGTGGTATAGGTACGGTTCCACTGCCAAACCTCGACCCGTTCACAGGATTTTTCTTTAGTGGTATTTTGATTATGTTGGTTGCGTCTATTTTGATGTTGACTTTGGTTATGGGTATTATTCGTCTGTTTTTTGTGGGGGTGTTGGCTGCTGTTTTGCCTTTGGTTTTGGTGTTGCGGTTGATTCCGTTTACGAAGCATTTTGCGGATACTTTGCTTCAGGATTTGATTGGGTTTATGTTTGCCAGCATCATGGCTTCTATTGTGCTTTTGTTTGGCTATCAGGTGCTTGTATCGACTAGTCTTAATCCGTTGACCCAGATTTTAATTGCCATCATTACCCTCTTTGCGGCTGCATACATGTCCACGGTCTTCGTCGGCAAGTTTGGGGCTTTGGGTATGGCGGCGGCCAACGTAGTGGGGGGTGCGGTTAACTCTGCAACTGGTGCGGCTTTGGGTATGGCTGGCGGTGCCCTTCTTGGCGGTGGTGCTGGGATGGCGAGTCGTCTTGGTAGTTTGTCTGGGAAGGGTTTGAGTAAAACAGAGATGTTGGGTCAGGCGGGTGAGGGTTTTGTGTCGGGTGCTACGCCGGGTGCGGTCTCGGGCTTTTTTGGAGGCGGCATTGGAGGTGGGGGCGGTGGTATGCGCATGGGTTCCATGGGTGGGGGTATGCGTGGCATGGGTTACATGGTGACGGGTACAATGAATAGG
>NZ_WRFL01000077.1:0-9235 GCF_009778815.1 Candidatus Bathycorpusculum sp. | reverse complement strand
TCCGCGGAGTTGCCCGCTTTTAACTGTTTTTTCAGAACCACAATTTTTACATTCAACCATAACAGCCACCGGCTGAATTAATATAAACACACCCTACAATATATCTATTGGTCAACACTCTCAGAAAAGAATTATGCCGACAATGAATCCGACTAGTATTGAGCCGATGCCTGCTAGGGTTTTGCTTGAATTGAAATCGCTCATTTTAGTTATACCTTAAAGCATGACATTTGATACTTTAATATAAAAACATTTGCAGTCATATTAGCGTTAATCGACATTATTCATGTATATGTGAGCAGTTGAGCTAAAATATTTCTAACAGGTCATTTTCTGAAAAAGACTTTGCATTGTATGCCTTACATGTGCATGTATGCTAAACTGGATGTGTGTAAACTATTGTTTTATCTCAGTCAGTTGTAGATATATTGGTAATTTTCCTGAAAGTTATTGCATTTAATGGAAACCCACGACAAAACGGCAACACTGCGGCTCTCATCCGATATGTTCTAAAAAGATGCTGTGACACCGAAAGAAAGATTTTGAAAAAGTTGCAGTGGCTTATTTGATTTTTCCGCTCCAAGCATAGCGGTTGGCATATCCGCTTTTTTCAAGTGTTACCCTTCTTCGGCGGGCAAGTTCTCTTTGTGTCTGTCAAATATTTCTCTGTCCACAATGGGCGGGTGGCTGTTTTCCACAATGATAGACCTTTCTTCGCCTCGTTACTTTGTGCACTTCTTATTTTAGGGAGGGTTGATCGCAAAAGATCTGGCAAAAAGCGGACAAGCCCCACAACAGACACAATTTTAGTTAGGAATCGGAGAACAAAACCATTGCCCCATTTTTTTGTTACACGCCCGATAAAAATTTCTATGCTAGTATTCTGATAAAGTCGAAAAAACCTTGGGTTGCACCGATTTTGGGGATTATCCTCTATAATGCGGTATGTAATGTGCAGGTATTCTGATAGGTTTTTTATAAAGCAAAATAATACAGTAAAAGACTTGGGATGATTTGATGGGGGAGAAGTTTAACATTCTGCGAAAAGCAATCAGCTATGAAACCACCGAGTCGTGGACAACAGTTCCGCACGTAACTTTCATTTACGAGGCGGATGTAACTGAAATGCTGAATGAATTTGGCAGACTAAACGAAAATAGTCAAAGTTTAAAATTGACTATAAACACCTTGTTACTGAAAATATGTGTAGAAGCTGTCAAAACTGCACCGCAGGTTAACGCTCATATAAAATACAACCCCAAACGTATCACCGGTGAGGTTGAAGTTATAAAAAATATAAACATAACTATGCCCTGGGTACTTGAAAACGGTGAAATTGTTCCCATAAATTTAAGAAATTTTGAAGATAAGACACTTGTAGAAATGCAAGAATACATTAATAAAATTGCACAGAAAATAAATAATTGCAATATTCATATTCCATTGTACCGAGTTGCTGTAAGTATCCTGATAGAAGAAATAAAAAAAGGACATTTGTTAAAAGCTGTTTCTGCTCTTTTAGGGATGATTCTTGATAAATCAAAGCCTAACAAAAAAGACTTTAAAGAATATGACAAGATACCCCTAAACGATAAAAT
The DNA here is from genome assembly GCF_009778815.1 of Candidatus Bathycorpusculum sp. Lineage (NCBI taxonomy): Archaea > Thermoproteati > Candidatus Bathyarchaeota > Bathyarchaeia (SeqCode) > Bathyarchaeales (SeqCode) > Candidatus Bathycorpusculaceae > Candidatus Bathycorpusculum > Candidatus Bathycorpusculum sp. Next base: position 7,637 of record NZ_WRFL01000077.1, on the reverse strand, counting down.
AATCCCTGCTGATTTGCAACCCGGAACAATTACAATGTCTAATTTTGGCTCGGTTTGTAGGGGGTTAAACGGGTTTGTGGGAATTTTAGATATTGCTCCTCCGCAAGTTTTCGCAATAGGTATAGGTAGTATTCAAGAAAAGCCCGGTGTGATTAAAAATGAAAGTAACGAAAAATCTATTGGGATAAGAAAAATAATTCCGCTATGTTTGGTATTTGATCACCGTGCTTTGAATTTTGGTGAGATAGTGCCGTTTATTCAAAAAGTGGAGTATATTTTTGAGCATAGTGAATTACTTAGGGATTGGTATTCCAAGTAAACTATCTGCTCTTTTTGGAGTTTTTAGCGACTGCGAGATAAATCGCGGTTTTGGTCTGATGAAGTTTTCCGGGTTCCTTTAGTGTTGATTTTTTGAAAAAAATGGCTGTTACTCTTTTGATAATTCCGCTAATTTGAACGCTGTATTAGAATTGCGGATAGTTATTTTTTGGTATGTTGCCTGTTTAGCTATTGTACTCCACCGCGTTTTTGCAAAAGTTTTCACGGGTGCAGACCAAAATATGAGTTTACCGTGATATGCCACTTTTTCATATTCTGGTTTGATGTCGCCCACTTCTGCACACACTGCTTCAGCTTTTGCGGGAGGAATAACAAAAATAGCGTTATGCTTCGTATCCGGCGTGTTACCCCACCAATCCGGCGTGTGGTCAAGTGCTTCTGAAAGTTCTTGAGCAGTCAGAACGGCAACAGCTATATTTAGTCCAAACTGTTCAGCAATTAAATCTTCGCATTGCGTTTGTACTGTAACAGCATCTTTGTTGCTTGAAAAAATCACATTGCCACTGTTAATATAGGTTTGAACATTGACAAATCCGGCATTAGCAAAAACTTCTTTGAGGCGCTTCATATCAATTTTGTTATTCCCGCCAACATTTACGCCTCGCAATAGGGTAATGTAAATTTGCATATGCCACTCCGCTCCAATATACTAAATAATACTATAATTGTAGCATGATTCTTTAAAAAATTGCGGGGTTTTTTATGGATATTCCTGTTTTCTCTTTTCTGTCGGGCTGTTTATGGGTTTGTCAGGAGCTATGATTTTAGCATATTTGGTGAGTGGAAGATAAAAACTCGTCAAACAGCCGTTTTAACAATAGTGCCCTTTTTTCTGCCTATTTTTGCTCTGCAGACAGCATATACTTATGTATGCAGATATTTTTGTCTTATATGTTGATAGGAAAATATCCGTCGTCTAATTTTGTGTTATGCCGCTTTTTGCACGGTGCTCTTGAGTGGTATGCGCTGTTTCGGTCTATATTGATCAATTGTCGCTTGGGTATTAGTGTAAAATAAAAGAAGGGGTGTTGGTTTTTGGGTTTATTTTATGATGGCTTTGAGGTCTTCGTCTGCTGTTTTGGTGGGCATGATGTTGAATTTTTCCACCAGAACGTTTAGGATGTTGGGTGTGATGAAGGCGGGTAGGCTGGGTCCGAGGCGGATGTCTTTTATGCCTAAGTAGAGCAGAGAGAGCAATATGGACACGGCTTTTTGCTCATACCAGGAGAGGACCATCGAGAGCGGTAGATCATTAACTCCAACTTTGAATGCATCAGCTAAGGCTTGAGCAATTTTAATTGCGCTATAGGCGTCATTGCATTGTCCAATATCAAGTAGTCGCGGGATGCCATCAATGGTGCCCAGATCTTTGTCAAAGAAGCGGAATTTGCCGCATGCCAAGGTAAGTATGATGGTGTCTTTGGGTGCTTTCTCAACAAGTTCAGTGTAGTAGTTGCGTCCGGGTTTGGCGCCGTCACATCCCCCGACAAGGATAAAGCGTTTAATATGTCCGCTTTTAACCGATTCTATGACTTTATCAGCGATGCTTAGCACAGCATTTCTGCCAAAACCCACCATAACCGTTTTGTCTTCTTTGTCTTCTTGAAAACCTGGTAGCTCCAGAGCCTTGTTGATTAGGGGACTGAGGTCTTTGGTGTTTAAATGAGCAATGTCTGGGTAGCTGACTGGACCTGTGGTATAGATGTTTGTTTTGTAGGTTTCTGTGGGGCGCTGTAGGCAGTTGGTGGTCATTAGTATGGTGCCGGGGAATGTTGCGAATTCTTTTTGTTGGTTAAACCATGCGGTTCCATAGTGTCCATAAAAGTTGGGGTAGGCTTTGAGTTTGGGGTAGGCATGGGAGGGGAGCATTTCGCCGTGGGTGTAGATGGTTATGTTTTTGTTTTGGGTTTGTTTGAGAAGTTCTTCGAGATCGGCTAAGTCGTGTCCTGAGATGAGTATGGCTTTGCCTTTTTTATGTCCCAGCGCTACTTTGGTGGGAGTGGGGTGGCCGTATTTCTCAGTGTTGGCCTCATCGAGAAGTTCCATAGCTCGTAAATTGATTTCGCCGCATTTGAAAACCAAACTCACAAATTCATTTTGGCCCAATGTTTTGTTAAGCGGTGCGGCTAAGCCTTCTTGGATAAAGTTGAAAACCGCGGGATCTTTTTTGCCCAATAGATATGCATGGTAGGCATAGGCGGCAACGCCTTTTAACCCAAAGGTTAGCAGCCACTGCAACGAATGCAGATCAGCATTTATGGCTGGGTCAGAGTTTATGCCAACTGTTTTGCCCAGCTCAACCAAAGCCGAGTTTGTTGCTTCAAGTTTTAGATACTGGATGTTTGGTTGTAGCTCTGCGTTTTGTTCTATTAGTAGCTGTTCAGTTTTTCTTATGTAGGCTATGATGGCCTCGGAATCAAAGTTTACGTTTGTTAGGGTGGTGAAGAGAGCTTCAGCGATAAAGACATCAATTGTTTCATCGTGGTTGTTCTGTTTTTGGGTTTGGAGACTTAGTAGTTGGCTGAGTTCTCGCAATTTATAGACTAGGAGGTCTTGGAGATTTGCAACCTCAGCGGTTTTACCACAAACTCCACTGACCGTGCAGCCAGTGCCTTTGGCTGTTTGTTCACATTGATAGCAAAACATTTGATTTTGACTCATCTTTAGTCACAATAAAATATTGTTTGCTCTGCAGATAGCTGTTGCCCCGAACATATAAGGGCTCAAACAACACCCAAAATACCCCCAACAACACACAGTTGCTCATACGTCAATTATTGGTGCGGCATTACTGTTTCTAAACAAGATCCCATACCGAGTTGAGGGGTCTCTACGGTCTTAAACAGACCTAGATTTTGTATGGTGGGAACTAGTTGGTTTATGTTAATTTCAAGGTTGAAGTCTAATTTGCTCACATTAGACCCATAGCTATTATTTGCAAAACTCCAATAACCCAGCGGAACCATCAAAAAAGCAACAATAGTCACCGCCAAAACTAATACAACAACTAACCCAACCGCAATTAACACCCATGGATCTTTGCGAGACGAACTAGTTGCTGTTGTTGGTTGTGATGCTGCTGGTGGTGGAGGCGCTTGATAGGTTTGACTGTTAATTGGACTTGGAGTTGGCGGCGGCGGGGTTTGGGTGATGACGGCTACTTGGGTTCCGCATTTATGGCAAAAGAGTGCCTCTTCTTTGAGTTGGGTGCCGCATCTTCGACAATAAGCCACACTATAGCCTCCGATAGGGTATATCGGCCTCAAAATTTAAGTCTTCTCCACAACAATGGCCTTGTTCGAGTGGGTTTAGCTAGCAATTTTAATAAGGACGGATGAAACGGTTGTTGTTGATGATTGGTTTGTCTCAAAAAGTTCTGGTAACTTCTGCTTGGCCTTACATCAATGTCACTCCGCATCTGGGCAATCTAGTCGGTTCGATGCTCTCAGCCGATGTCACTGCCCGCTACTACCGTTTATGCGGTGCAGACACCTTGATGGTGAGTGGATCTGACACTCATGGTACTCCCATCGAGGTCGAAGCCCTAAAACAGGGCATAACCCCAAAAGAGCTAACAGATCGCAATCACAAAAAAGTCTCCGAGCTCTTCAAGCGCTGGGACATCTCATTTGACAATTACACCACAACTGAGAGCTCGGTGCACAAAGCCTTTGTGCAAAAAACCCTGCTTGAAATCCAACAAAACGGCTACATCTTTAGCCAAGAAACAGAGATGCTCTACTGCGAACACGACCAACGCTTCCTCCCCGATCGCTTCGTTGAGGGCAAATGTCCCCACTGCGGTGCTGAGAAAGCCCGAGGCGACCAATGCGACAGTTGCGGAAAACTCCTCGAACCCACCCTGCTTGTCGAACCCTACTGTGCCCTCTGCAAAAACCCTCCAATCGCAAAAACCACCAAACACTGGTATATTGATCTCACCAAACTCTCCGAGCCCCTCTGCCAATACATCCAAAACAACCCCCAACTTCCTCAAAACGTTAAAAATTTCAGCCTAAACTGGATAAAAGAAGGCCTAAAACCCCGCGCCGTCACCCGCGATGTCGAGTGGGGCATCCCCGCACCCTTTGAGGGCGCACAAGGCAAAACCATCTATGTTTGGATAGATGCCGTTTTAGGATATGTTTCTGCCACCATCGAGTACTACAAACAAACCGAGCAACCCGAAAAATGGCGTGAATTCTGGTTTGACAAAACCGCCCAAACACTCTACTTTGTAGGCAAAGACAACATCCCCTTCCACACAATTATTCTCCCCGCCCTGCTCTTAGCCTCCGGACAAGACTACAACCTGCCTTGGAGTGTATCAGCCACAGAATTTCTACAATTCAAAGGCCAAAAAGCCTCCAAAAGCCAACGCATAGGCATCTGGATCGATGAAGCCCTTGAAATGTTCCCCGTGGATTACTGGCGCTTCTTTCTCATATCCACCCGACCTGAGAGCAAAGACACCAATTTTACCTGGACCGCATTTGCAGAAAAAATCAACGCCGATCTAAACGACACCTTTGGAAACTTTATCCACCGCACCCTCTCATTTATCAACATCAAATTCGACAGCACCGTCCCCACACCCACCAACCCCGATGCAGATGACCAAGCCATACTTGATTGTCTAAGAGAAAAAATAACCCACGCCGCCCAAGACATCGAGAGCGGCAATCTCCAATCTGCCGCTAACACCCTTATCGCAATAAGCCGTCTTGGCAACCAATACCTAAACACCAAAGAACCCTGGAACCTCATGAAAACCAACAAAGAAAAAGCCGCTACAATCTTCTACACCGCAACCCAGATTGTGAAAGCCATAACTGTTATCTCTCAGCCCTTTATGCCCACAACCGCACAACAACTCTGGCAAACCCTAAAAATCAATGGAAAAATTGAACAAAGCCGATGGAGCGATGCATTAGTGCCTCTTGAAGCTGGACACATACTCCTAAAACCCCAACCGCTCTTCCATAAAATCGAAACCGACGAAGACAAACTAGATGAACAACTAGCTCAGATACGTACAAAAACAGCTCCCAAGTAGTATGGTGTAGGTATGACCATAAAAATTTCTGCAGATCTTCATGTTCATACTACCTACTCAAAAGACTCTCTGATAACTCCTAAAGATCTTCTCTATTATGCCAAAAAACGCGGCTTAAATGCCTGTGCCGTAACTGACCATGATGTTCTTGAAGGTGCTTACAAGATTGCTAAAGAAACTGATTTTCTTATAATTCCTGGTATGGAAGTCTCAAGTGCGGATGGTCATATTGTTGCGCTAAATGTTAAAGAGCATATCCCCAAAGGTTTTAGTGCGGTTGAAACAATTAAGCGGATTCACAAAGCTGGTGGAGTTGCTATAGCTTGTCATCCTTATGTTTATTTCAAGGGTTGTCTTCGTGAAAATGTTTGTTCGGATTTTGATGCTATTGAGGTGGTTAATGCTAGGGCGTTTCCTTTTGGGTTGAGTGTTAAAAAGGCGCAAGAGGCTGCGCAAAGGTTCAATTTATCTCAAGTTGCTGGAACTGATGCTCACTATCCGCCTCAGATTGGTTATGGTTATACTGAGATTGAAGCTAGAGATGCTACGGTTGAAGCTATTGCAGAGGCTATTGTGGCTGGGCGTTGTTCACCTCATGGTCACTCTGTACCCGCTTTTTTGAACATAGCGCAGCAGATAGCTCGGTTAAAACGTATGACCAAGAAATTTAGTCATTTATGACTCATCCAAGCTTCAAAAAACTTGACGGTTTCCTGCGTTTTTATTTCTCAGTTGGAAAAACCTTAAATCACAAGTCTGCATAAACCATGTTGGTGAGGAGTGCCTGTGAAACCGCCGGCCAAAGAAGTATTATCCTTTCATAGCCAATACGCTATGAATGCCCCTTATGAATCCTCTTTGGATTCCGGCGAAGAGAAGGAACAGACTCACCTTTACTTTTGACGATTAATTCTAAACCTAAACATATCCAAAGCAATCTTTATACTATCACGAGCCGGATTAATTTTAGAACCACCCTTATTTTTTTCCCACCAAGTTACTGCAACCTCAGTAACACGATATCCAAGCCGCTTACAACAAACAATAAGCTCAGTATCAAAAAAATAACCATCCGAACGAGAACACCCAAGCACAGACCTTGCAGTATTTCGGCTCATAATTTTAAACCCACATTGATGATCATAAATACCATCCAAAAAAAGCATTCGCACAAAAATATTGTAGGTTAAACTAAACAACGTTCGCGTAGGTTGCCTTTGCACAGCTGCACCTTTTATATGCCTTGACCCAATCACCATACCGCCCTGCAATTTGACAACCTCATAGAGCTTAGACAAACATCTCAGATCAGTAGCTAAATCCACATCCATAAATGCAATGTATCTCCCATTAGCGGCGTTAACAGCATTTTTGATAGCCTTACCTTTACCTAACCGCAATGGCGAATGAAGCAAACGTAAATGAGGGTTTGATTGCGCCAAATCTGCAACGATTTTATCAGTACCATCTTTGCTGCCATCCTCAGAAACAATTATTTCATAAGAACTGCAAAAACTCTGAAGCGCCTTCTCCACCTCATCTATACAGCGTTTAATCTGTATAGCTTCATTATAAGCCGGTAACAGTACGGAGATTTCTCTTTGAGGTGGATGGTTTTTCAAGCGGACTTTCCCTGTTGTAATGGAACAATGCGGTTTTAAGTTAAATCAATTACGCATTTCCTCAATACATATGATTGTCCTAACCACCAATAGCCAGCCACACTTTTGTTGATATGACAACGAAATGATCCGCTTAGAACTCTACTAAACCAATACCCCCGATATTACCACACATCTATATCATTTACCAAAATCAAGACAAAAACAAAAAAGAAGTCGCTAGATGTCAAAGAAAACAACCAAGCCCTCCGTTACGCGCTTAACCACATCAAAGGACAAGGGTTGCTTAAGAAAAATAATCCTCATCGGATTATTTCGACAGCGCCAGCTTATCATCAACAAAAATATGACAATATACCTTAAAAGCGCCGCCTAATGAAACCTTTATATGCTCACCTGTTTTAATGTGCCCCGTCATTATTGACCTAAAGGCAATGTCTGAATGCGTATCCTGCAATTCTTCATTCACATAAAGCCGCTCGCCAGACAAAGTATTTTCGAGAGTGTTGACCAATAGATATATTGTAGGGTGTGTTTATATTAATTCAGCCGGTGGCTGTTATGGTTGAATGTAAAAATTGTGGTTCTGAAAAAACAGTTAAAAGCGGGCAACTCCGCGG
>NZ_WRFL01000076.1:0-9276 GCF_009778815.1 Candidatus Bathycorpusculum sp. | reverse complement strand
TTGTTTCAAAGAAGACCGCGATGGTGGATTTAACGCTTAAACTTTGGCACGCATTAACCACTGAAGACATCTTTACAGCATTTCAAAAAACCGCATTACTTATCTTTAGGTGAACACTCTCATTTATTGATTCTTTGTCGAATTGAAGTTGCTTTCGACCATTTATAAACTCAAAAAATTGATTTAAATCTATCTTGTAAGCTTTGAGAGTTTTATAATCTAAATTTTTTAGTTTTTCGCAATAAATTAAATACACGTTGATGTAGTTTTGCATGTTATTCTGTTCCTCGATTATTTTTTCTCATTATTGTGTAACAGATGAAATATGTCGGATGGTTTATATGAGAGTACTTAATACTAAGTTACCTATTGCCGTTTACATTACAGGATAATTAGTAGTTATCCGTCAAAAATGGGGTGTGCAATAGTGGCAGGGTTTGATTTTGTTAACCGGGAAACTGAGCTGGAGGGGATAAAAGAATGTCTGAACAGCAATTCTGCAGTATTTCTTGATTCACTTGGCAACAGTGGTCTAACGCACTTCTTAAAAAAACTTTATTATGATTATTGCGCTGAAAATGCATATTGTTTTTACATAGATGGGGAGCAAAACAGGTCTTTACAAGAACAAATGCTTTATCAGATTTTTGAAGCCTCTAAAAGGGAAGATAAATCAAGAAAAAGGATGTGGCAAAAACCTAGAAAACAGATGGGAAAAAATATCAAGGAAGTTATAAAAATATGTGCATATGGTATTGATATCATTCCATGCCTTCCCAACATAGGTGATTTGGTCAATAGTTTTATAAATGCAATAGAAACCACATTGGATGCAGATGAATATCATATAAAAGATTACAAAATAGAGCAAGCTCTGACTAAACTCTTTAAAACAATAGACAAACCGATTTATGTATTGATTGATAGGACTGATTTATTAATAAAAGAATCGTATCAGTTTTTGGCAACAATGCTGAAAGATTGTAATGCAAAAATTCTATTTACTTTTAGCAATAGTGATGCTGAAAAGGAAATAAAAATTGTATCTCAGCTGTCTCTTGGAGGTATAAAACATTTTAAACAGGAAACCGTTTTCGACAGACCTGACAAAAATATGATTGTAGAACTATTCAAACATTATGAAAAAGCTTTGAATGATGATTTAATGAAATATATTTGTGACAGACATCGCAAAATTCACATTATAATGGCTAAAATTAATGGATGCGATATTTATCTCTCAGGTATTGATGAAAAAAAGGGATACCTTTTAAAAATACTGGCTGTTTTAAACGTGCCGATCGAAGCAAAATTGTTGGAGCGGATATATGAAAAGCATCCCGTATATGCTCTTAATTTTTTGCACTCGGAGTTTGAAGCACTTTTGGATGAATTGATCCAAAAAAAAGCTTTATGCATTAAAAATAATGAAGTTGAGCTTGCGGAAATCGTTGATTATTGTAGTTCAATTGAAATTTCAAACTTGGATAGAATCATCATCACTAACGATATAATTGCTACTTTTTTGCAGGCAAAGGAACAGCTTAATATTTCCCAGCTTAAATTCGCGATAGCGAACACAACTAAAGATTATTCTAAAAAAAAGGCTTTTATTATGGCGTTACTATGCCAGCAAAAAAAAAGCTAATACGATAGACCCAACATATCTGGACATGTTGTTCCCGTTTGACAACAAAAAAGACTTGTTAACGATCTGCATGATGTATTATGATGCACATGTCTATGGCATATCTTATAATCGAATGAAACGTTATGAACGAGATTGCTGTGATGATAGGGCTTATAATGTTTTATGTGCGCTATTTTTGGAGCGGCGACATGAAAACAATTACGTTAGCCTTTTAGAGAACCTTGTAAATTCATCTCAAAACATAGATGAGAAATGCTTATTGTTGTCAGTGCTCCTTGTCGCATATTTAAATTCAGACGCTTCCGATAAATACAAATGCATTGTTAACAATTCAGATCACGAATATTATTTCGAAAAATATAAAAATTCAAATCAGTATGTGTATTTATTAAGAAATGTAAGCTACTATATAGCTGATTTTAATAGAGCAAATAAATACTACGATCAATGTTTAAACGCGTTTAAAAATAGAGACCCTGTAAATTATAAAAGAACGATTTCAAATTATATTTGCTATCTCATGCGGCATGATGTTGATCTTTCTGGGCGGTTATTAAAAAATAGGATGCAAGAAGTTGAAGAGATCATTAAATACATGGACGACAAATATTTATATTTAAATATAAATTATGGGCTTTATCTGATGAAATATAATCTCGGCGATCCCACCGAATATTTTTCTAGCATTGCATATTCTTCTGAAACCACTGAAACGCCATTCATTTACGCACAAATCAATTTGGCGGCATATACTGTTAAGAGTAATCCTGAAAAAGCATTGAGCATTATGAATTGCATAGAATATGAGGTGCAAAAAACAACCATACCACGAACCAAGCAGTTTTATAATATAAACAGATGCTTAATTGACTACATAAACGGGAATTACAGAGAGGATTTGATACAAGAAATTCGCAACAGCCCTTTGCGCGGAAATCATGATTATGGTGAGTTTTTGTATACATATTACAAAAAACGTTTCGATCAAAAGATACCATATTCAGAACATGATTGGGACAAATTGTTTTTACCAGGATACCTTTTTTACCGATATTTTGAAGCGGAACTGTTACTTGCCTACTCGATGGAGTCCCAAATTTAGGATAAATCTGATAATTTCGACATAACTCTCAAAATGATTGTCTAAAAAGCTCGCGACAAAGCCGCCTTTTATACCGAGATTCATAAGTACATTAACTTCTAAAAAGTACGGAATCCCTGTGCTTTTTTCAACGATAAAATCTATACGTGCGTAGTCACACGGTTGCATATTCATAAAATATTTGCCTGCATGATGTGTCAACATTTTATTCAAATTTTCATCACGACACATGCATCGCGACATGCCAAGTTCTGTGTATCTTTTTTGTGCATACGTGATAATATTACCACGCTTGTCAGATAACTGGCTGTGTGGTGTCGCAATGATGGGCGTACCTTCAATTGTATTCATAATTGGAACGCCATAGTGGATACCATCTATGTATTCTTCAACAATAACATCTATGTTTTCTGAAAAATATTGGTTGGCTTTTTTTTGTGTGGCGGTCCAGTCTTCGCATAAACAAGACTCATCAATACCAATTGACGCACTTCCAAACCGCGGTTTCACAAAGTATGGACCGTTAAAAGGGCTATAATTGCTTAGCGGATATTGCTTTGATGCAACTACCCAATTGGCAGTTTTTAGATCCAAATGTTCAGCTAGTTGTTTAGACATGCTTTTATCTTCTGCCAAGGCTCGAACATTTGGAGCTGCTCCAATGTATTTCAAGCCAAAGTATTCGCAAAGCGACTGAACAAAAACTTCACTATTACGAAATCCCATTCGATTGTAAACTGACCAAACCAAATCAAATTCATCATGATGGTTTATTAAATAGCTTACGTCACTTGTTGCATAGAAGTTATAGCTATTTTTTTCTAAAATTTCGTATATTTTTAAATGATATGTTTCAGCATAAAATTTTTCTTCAGGTGTTTGCGGTTCAATATGTTTGCCGTCAGTTGGAGCAAATTGAGCGAGAAACAATATTTTAGACATTGCACCCATCCCTCTTAAGCCTCTCCTTCATCAGCGCACATACCGAAAGACGGGGTTCTAATTTATTTTCAAAAGAAGAATTGTGAGCAATATAAAGTCTAAGAGTTAACAAAATTGTTTGTGTAATCACAACAGCAGTTGCGCAACTTTTGGATTTTATATTATGTTTGTTCATCTTACACATCAGCCATAATAAGGATAACTACTAATTATCCTGCAATGTTTAACTGGTTTATTCAGCTATGCGGCATTGCCAATTTCGTGCGCTGTATGTCAGCAAGTTGACCATACAATAAAACACTGGTCTGTTCTAAAAGAGAAATTGGTCTGCTCAATTTTTAGACTTAGTTAGTTGGTCGCACTAAATTTTCTGTTATCTGTAAAAGGTGTGGAAAAAAGGAAAATGAGGGGGTTGGCGGTGTCTTTGCATTAGTTGTGGTTCAAATTCCATCGGTCTCACTACCATAATCCTGGCACTGTTTAAACGGAATCTGTAAGCGTAAAGTTAAAAACAAGCACTCCTCAGACTTTGGGCTATGCTATTGATTGGGCTAAAATTACGTATGGTGTGCCTTTGGCGGCTGGGCAATCTTTCTTCTTGTTATTGTTATGTATTTCTCCAAAGTAATGAATTTTCTAATCCAGCTTTGTCAGTCTCAAAATAACTGTCGTCTTCTAAAACAATTTTCTTTTTTCCTAAACTTTTTAAGATGCTTTTCAATTCCTCAACAGTACAATTTGCCTTATCGCATTCACGGATTTTAATTATGGCTTGTGCATCTTTCATGAAGTGGGTGATGTTGTTGTTGACTTGATTTTCATCAATAGTCTTTGTTTTTGCTAAATATTTTGCTAAATGTTGCGCAAATAGGGTATCATCGACTGTGTTTTTATCGTTATTCAAAGCCATATACCATGCAACAGTATCTGTTGCATTACGTTCTGAATCTCTGTTGAAATTACACTTGTCAAAAATACTCAAAGAGTAATTATAGCAATAATCTGACTCCTCCCCGATGTTGTAAAATCTTATTTTTTGCAATGTTGTTCTTTTTATTTCTCTAGAAATCTCGTTTTTTGACTGGATATGATTTGTAATTTCCTCGAGAAATTTCTTTCCGTTTTCGCGCACTTTTGCACTTTGTGCGGGTAAGTAATAGTAATAGCTAACTCCTCGCATGAGTCTTTCTGAAATTTTATCTAAAATAGGAAAATCATATGTCTCAAGCGCATTGGTCACTATGTGTATTTCGTCTCCATCCCTGAGAAACTGTTCGCTCGAGTTCGCATCATTGACTTCAGCTGTGTTGATAAAAATATTGTTTTTCATGTTTTTGTTGTTATAATCAAACAACTCATAAAAAGGCTTCTTTGCCGCATCAAACCTGTTCTTTACTAGCTCACCAAGCAAGTATAATCCCATCAAAACCACAAATTTTATTACCGCAACTACCCAAATATTGGCATCTTTCCAAAATGGAAATGTCCAGCTTGCTTGAGAAAATATTGCTGCCGTAACAGCTAATGTCGCAATAACAACCCTAAAACTGAAAGTGTTTTTGTGTAGTTTTTCCTTGTATTCTCTTTTTCTGCTTTTCATTTGTCTTTTGTGCCTCCAATATATTCAAATTTTTTCTGCTGTTTAAACATGGGTTGTTTTTATGCTGTGAATGATTAGTAGAGATATGGGCCAGAAATATAAAGGGTGTTTGTTGAGTGTTTGAAGGAAATCAGTTGGTGTTGTGACCACTAATTTGAGGTGACAATGAGTTATAGCGCTGTTTTGGAATGGGGTGGATAAGCGGACTAAGCGGCAAGTGCTTTATCGTAGCATGTCAGAGATTGTGGAGCCCTTCTTTGGTGTCGTTAAGGTTGTATGGTGTTTTAAGCAATTTTTATGTCGGGGTTTGTTGAAGGTTGTTGGTGTGGTGTCTTTGGCTTATTTGGCGTATAATTTTCGGCGGGTTTTTAATATTTTTGTGGCTAACAGGGTACGTTTAGCGGCAATATTTAGCCGATAGAGCCTGTTTTTGCTTTTCTAGCTGTCTTATGCGCAAAAATTTGGTTGGACCTGAAAATCACACAAATTTAAATAAAACTCAACTCAGTGCACGGAAAATTATCTTCGTTATTGCGCAATTTGTAACTCAAATTTGTTGTTAGATAATGTTGGGTTTTGTATAGGCATGGGTCTGGAACATTTGCTCCCTGCTCAATATGTGGCGAGACAAATTGAGCTGTTTACGTATAAAGACGAAAATACTTCATAAACTCAGCAGGGGTTAAAACGTCGCCCGTACCGTTTTGCGGCGGCGTTTTTTTCATAGCTGTTTGTGCAGCTCTTTTATCTGCAGAATAATTTTCCTTCTGTTATGTGCTTTTCTGGTTTGTTTTTAAAAAAACATATGCTTCTTTGATATGTGATTATTATTTTAATAAACTTGAGCAACTAAAGCAAGCTTGAAGTGTCGATTTATTGGAAGGGCACAGACGGTATCGTTTGTATGTTTGTCTTGTGAGTCACTTCCATAGTTGTTGCATCAATCTGAGGTGTTGTCTTCCCTTTAGAACGCCGGTTGATCTTTATGCTTAGTGGAGCCTCTCAATGTCTCTGATTTTTGTTGGGCAATGGTGCAATCATGCAGAAATTGGCTGGATTGGTACATTGGATTTGGGTTGCAACTTGGTTATGGGCTATGGATTGGTTGTTTGTTTATATTTGGTGGCTATATATTCAATATTAAATATATGGATAATATTCTTATTTCTGCCTTAATGTGCAATACTATATTGTATGTAAAGGGGAGGGGCAGGTTATGAACCAATCGCTAAGTTGCTTTGCACTGCTGATAAATGGCAGATGCCCTGTTGCTGGCTACTTTGGGTATCTAGCCCCTAAACGCCTTTTCGCATATTTAGCATCAAATCAAACCTCCACATAAACTTACGCGTGAGAGGCAATGCTCAACCAAAAAAACTAACCAAACCATAAAAAAACTAAATATTTACAAAATAATGGGAATGTATGTCATGAATGTTAAAATAGTATTTGATCGTCGACGTCTTCACACTAAACAATCTTTCATTATAATTACTTTATTGCTTACCGCAATTCTACTTTTTTCTCCACTTACCCTGCTGTTTAATACCGCTTCTCCTTTCGTATCTGCCCTAGATGCTGATACTATCCCACGTGGTGTGGATGGCAGAATTCTCACTGCCGCCAAGGCAGGAGATACATCTGACTGGATTGAAATCGCAAAATATAATGAATATTCGCTTATTGTACGCAAAAGTTACATTAATTGGTACGATAATGTTGCGGATGATCACTCAAATCAACCACTGTGGCAATCTGTTGCATATGGCTCTGCCAATTATGCTGGTAGTCCTGTCCGCACTAGAATCAATGCTTGGTTTAGTAGTGCTGCCTCTGGTACGTATGTTGATAATTTGGATGACAATGCTAGATTACGTGACTATGTGGCGGGAAACAATGCATTAGATGCTTGTGGTTTGGTTGCTTCTGAGGCAGCAATGGCAGACGGATTAAGCTATCCACGTTCTGATAGTACGCAAAGTAGTGACCTTGCTTTCGCACTGAGCTTTAGTGAAGTTGCAAACTTTTTCTCTAGGTCACATGATATGCGAGTCGATATTGGTTTTAATCCTGAAGTACAGACAAGCACTTCCCCTGCACCAGAGAACTTTGCCAAAATGAACTCTTTATCAACTGATTATGGTATGTGGTTACGCACTATAGGCGACACACTTACCTCATCGGGGTTTTTAGGTCTTTACCCTATCGAGGGTAAATATGGTAGAGCTTTCCAAGTAGAGCGTAACTCTCCACAACTTGTTTATCCGGCTTTGTGGGTACAGTCAGACATTTTTGAGTATGATATAACCTATGAGTTGAATGGTGGTGGTATTAATCCCTCTACTAATCCAACATCATACAAGGAAAGTGATCTTCCTCTCAAAATTGCTGATCCGTTTGGGGTTTATGAGTTTCTAGGCTGGAATGTCGAATATGCTAACGGTACAGCAGTATCTTTGCAGAAGCAATATGTTATTCCTGAAGGCACTTCAAGCGATGTCAAGTTAACTGCAATTTGGTCCACTACCGCATATGCTTCATACAAAATTAATTACAACTTAGATGGTGGCACTAACTCCCCTCGTAACCCTGATTTGTACACCCCCTATTACGTTTCGCCTACTAATCCTGTAACGCTTTATTCTCCTGATAAAGCAGGTTATAATTTTAAGGGTTGGACGGTAGAATTTTCTGATGGTACTCCAAATGTAACTGAAGCAACGCTTTCTTTCTCTATTCCTGTTGGGACTATAGGCAATATTACCCTTACTGCACTTTGGAGTTCACCAATTCCATATACTATCAATTACGAATTAAATGGCGGTAGCATTCCCGAAGGGGCTACTAATCCAGCTTCTTATACAGTGGAGGACAACTTTCCTATTGTCATAGTTGATCCAGTAAAACCCGGTTATAACTTTGTAGGTTGGACAGTACAGTATGTTAATAAGCCTTTAGATATTGATCAAAAATCTTACAGCATTCCAGCAGGTACAACAGGTAATCTGATATTACATGCAAAATGGGTATCAGTTGATTTGTCTGCTGATGTTTTTCATAATTATAAAAACTCTGGCCAAGATTCTGAATCTGTGGTTTTGCCTTCAGAGGTGTATAATTTAGCTGATTTATATAAGACTGATAAAAATGGGCAGACTTATAATGTAACAAAGGTTGTTGTGGAAAAAATACCCCACAGCATTACCTATGAGGTAGATACCTATGGAACAGGGGGTTCCATCGACTACGTATTGATTGGTGATGAATACACAATTAAAACTTGTACGGAAGCAGATATAACAATTCCAGATATTTGGCTTTTTGAGGCATGGTACACTCAGAAAAATGGTGAAGGATTACGATATTTGCCCGGTAACACTATTACCGTTACTGAGAACTTAACCCTTTATGCTCGATTAACTCCAAGATTGCTACGTGGTGCACTTTCATCTGAGGATTTTATACAAGCACCGACTGGCAGTCAAGAATTTACCCCTGTTCGCACTGGAATAACTCGTAGTTCAGACGATATTACTAGAACTGCCTTTGTTTTTGAAGGATCCGCTCTTGCCAATCCAATTTATGAGTTTGAGTATGGTTATGCTTATGAAATAACTATTGAATATGAACTACAATATACTGTAAAAATTGTTGACAGTTATGCTGGATCAAATTCTGGTGCAGGTAACTACTTTGAAGGTGACACTGTAGTTATTAACGCAGGTATACGCAATGGTTATACCTTCGATGGATGGACAACTGACAATAATGCTGTCACGTTTGTAGATTATACAAGCGAGACTACAACATTTGAAATGCCTGCAAGTAATGTCACTGTAACAGCAAAATGGCTGGTTAGGTCTGATCTTTCGTATGTTGTGAATTATCTTGAGCAGGGTACTGACAAAGTAGTGGCTGCTCAGAAAGTTGTGGGTGGTCAGGTCTTTGGTTCTTCTGTGGTTGAGACTGCTATTGATGTTG